>NZ_JBYSXL010000058.1:0-30139 GCF_058782155.1 Methylobacterium sp. FW306-05-D | reverse complement strand
CCCGCAGGGTGAGCCGCGCCCCCGGCCGCAGGGTGAGGGCGACGGCCGGGGGGAGGGGGCGCCCGTCGAGGTCGATGCGCAGGTCACCCCCCGCCAGGGCGACGTCGACGGCGGCCTCCTCCACGGTCAGGGCGAGGCCGCCGAGGGAGACCTCGATGGCGGTCGCCGTCAGGGGATTGTCGAGGGCGCGGTTGGCGGTGGCGTGGGCCAGGGGGTCCATCGGCCCGGCGGGCGTGATGCCGTAGCGCAGGAAGCCGTGCCGGCCGGCATCCTGCAGGGTGACGCCGCCGCCGGCCGCGAGGATGCGGAGCGTCGCCGTGCCCGTCCCCGCACGCGTCGAAGGCTGCGCCGCCGTCACGCGCGCCTCCGCGCGATGACCTCGCCTTGGGCCGCCCGGGCCTCGAGGGCGGCGAAGGTCGCCGCATCGATGGGCTCGAAGTGCAGGGCGTCGCCGGGCTCAACGAGGAAGCTTTCCGGACGCACTTCGGAAAAGAGCCGTTCCGGCGTGCGGCCGACGACGTACCAGCCCGTGGGCATCGGGACGCTCGCCACGGCCGCGAGGCCGCCGCCCACCAGCAGCGCGTTGGCGGGATGGGGCGGGCGCGGTGTCCCTCGGCGGGGAATCGCCAGGCTCTCCGGCAGCCCGCCGAGATAGGCGAAGCCGGGCGCGAAGCCGTACATGTAGACCCGGTAGGCGGCCTGCGCGTGGCGCTCGGCCACGGCGGAGGGCGCCAGCCCGGCCCAGTCGGCCAGTGCCGCGAGGTCCTCCGCCAGGGCCGGGTCGTAGCAGCAGGGCAGCGTCCAGGCGCGGGCCTCGCGCGGCCGGGCCGGGGGCCGGTCGAGGAGCGTCGTCACCCGGGCCGCGAGGATATCGCGGTCGAGCACCAGCGGGTCGTAGTGGAGCATCAGCGAGCGATAGGTCGGCACCGTCTCCAGGAGGCCGTCGATCCGGTCCTGCGCCAGGGCCGCGTCCAGGGCGAGCACCCGCCCATTGAGGGCCGGATCGACCCGCGCGCCGAACTCGACGACCAGGGCCGCCTCGGCGGCGTCGCGGAAGCGGACGGCGTCCGGCCCGGCCTGTGCGCTTGCCCCTGTCTGCGACACGGCGTGATCCTCGAGCGTGAGCGGCGAGAGGCCCGGCCCGGCCTCAGCGGGTGGACTTCTTCTCGCGCTGGTAGGTCCGGATCGCCCGGGCGCAGTCCGGCGAGAGCTTGCGCAGGTTCTGCCGGAAGCAGGCCTCGACCTCAGGCCCGCCGGGCGGATGCATGCTGCAATGCTCGAGGTAGTCCCCGGTGCAGGAGAGCTTGAGCAGCTCGCGGATCGGCGTGGATTGGGCCGATGCGGCACCCGGCACGAGCACGCCAGGGAGCAGGAGAAGAGCGAGGCGGAGGTGGGACATGGGTCGATCGCGGCTTTCGAAAGGACACTGTGGGGGCAGCGTCCGCTGGGTCCGGAATCCCAACCGGCGGCGCCGACGCAGACAAAGATCTTAGCATGGGCGCACCCGCGCTGCGGAGTCGTCGGTAGTCCAACGCACGCCGCGCCCGTTCGGTCGCCTCGCCGGGAGCGCGCGACCCGCGCGAGCCCAGGGACCACGCGACCCGCGCGCAAGCCCGGACGCCGCGCGACCCTCGCGCAAGCTTGCGGGGCGACAAGCCCGTCTAGGTTCACGGGGGTTGAGTATCCGCCATGGCGGCAAGCGCCACGATCGCAGGAGAGCGCCGGTCCCAGAGGGACATCTGGTTCGCCGCGGGCATCGTCGCCATCCTGGCGATCCTGTTCCTGCCGGTGCCGGCGATCCTCCTCGATATCGGCCTCGCCTTCTCGATCGCCCTCTCGGTCCTGATCCTGATGGTGGCGCTCTGGATCAAGAAGCCGCTGGAATTCTCGGCCTTCCCCACCGTCCTGCTGATCGCGACCCTGCTGCGCCTGGCGCTCGGCATCGCCACCACCCGGTTGATCCTGGCCAACGGCCAGCACGGCGTCTCGGCGGCGGGCCACGTCATCCAGGGCTTCTCGCAATTCGTGATGAGCGGCGACTTCGTCATCGGGATCGTGGTCTTCCTGATCCTGATCACGGTGAACTTCCTCGTCATCACCAAGGGCGCCACCCGCATCGCCGAGGTCGGCGCGCGCTTCACCCTCGACGCCATCCCCGGCAAGCAGATGGCGATCGACGCCGACCTGAACGCCGGCCTGATCGACGACAAGGAGGCCCAGCTCCGCCGGCGCGAGCTGGAAGAGGAGAGCGCCTTCTTCGGCTCCATGGACGGCGCCTCGAAGTTCGTGCGCGGCGAGGCCGTCGCCTCCCTCATCACCATCGCCGTCAACGTGTTCGGCGGCATCATCATCGGCACCACCCGCCACGGCATGCCGCTGGGCCAGGCGGCCGACGTCTTCACCAAGCTCTCGGTGGGCGACGGCCTCGTCTCGCAGATCCCGGCCCTGATCGTCTCCCTGGCCGCCGGCCTCCTCGTCTCGAAGGGCGGCACGCGGGGCACCGCCGAGCAGGCGGTGATCGGCCAGCTCGGGGCCTATCCGCGTGCCCTGTCGGTGGCCGCGGCCCTGATGTTCATGTTCGCCCTGGTGCCGGGCCTGCCCTTCGTGCCCTTCATGGTGCTCTCCGGGCTGATGGCCTTCACCGCCTACGCGATCCCGAGGAAGCTCGCCGCCCAGAAGGCGATCGTCGACGCCAAGGCCGTCGCCGAGGAGGAGAAGAAGCAGATCGCGGTGCGCGAATCCGTCAAGGAATCGCTCAAGACCCCGGAAATCGAGCTCTGCCTCGGGCGCCAGGTCTCGCTCCAGCTCCAGGGGGGGCAGTCCGAACTCATGCACCGCGTCGCCAAGATGCGCCGCAAGTTCGCGCGCCAGTACGGCTTCGTCGTGCCCGACATCAAGCTGACCGACAGCCTCGCCGTGCCGCCGAAATGCTACCAGATCCTCATCCACGGCACCGTGGTGGCGACCCAGGAGCTTCGGCCCGGCGAACTCCTCGTGGTGGTCGGCGACGGCCCCGTGCCGGACGTGCCGAGCGACGAGGTCCGCGAGCCCGCCTTCGGCATGAAGGCGCGCTGGGTGCTCGACGCCTATGCGGGCGAGGTGCGGCGCGGCGGCTTCGAGCCCATCGACGGCTCCTCCGTGCTGCTGACCCACCTCTCGGAGGTCATCCGCAACAACCTGCCCACGCTCCTGTCCTACAAGGACATGCGCAACCTGCTCGACCGGCTCGACCCCGAGTACAAGCGCCTGCTCGACGAGATCTGCCCGTCGCAGATCTCCTATTCGGGCCTGCAGGCCGTGCTGAAGCTCCTGCTCTCCGAGCGGGTGTCGATCCGCAACCTGCACCTCATCCTGGAGGCGATCGCCGAGATCACGCCCCATGCCCGCCGGGCCGAGCAGATCGCCGAGCATGTCCGCATGCGCATCGCCCAGCAGATCTGCGGGGATCTGGCCGAGAACGGCGTGCTCGCGGTGCTGCGTCTGGGCAGCGCCTGGGACCTCTCCTTCCACCAGAGCCTCAAGCGCGACGGCAAGGGCGAGGTCATCGAGTTCGACATCGACCCGCGCCTCGTCGAGCAGTTCGGCACCGAGGCCTCGGAGGCGATCCGCAAGCAGATGCGCGAGACCCGCAACTTCGCCCTGGTCACCGCGCCGGACGCGCGCCCCTACGTGCGCATGATCATCGAGCGGCTCTACCCGACGCTGGCCGTGCTCTCGCACCTGGAGATCGCCCGCGGGGTCGAGATCCGCTCCCTCGGCACCATCTCGTGACGGCGCCGCTCCTGGCCGTGCTCGGACCCGAGAGCTTCCTCGGGGTGTTCCTGATCTTCTGCCGGGTCGGCGCCTGCCTCCTCATCGTACCGGGCTTCTCCAGCCCCCGCGTGCCCGCGCAGGTCCGGCTCCTCATCGCGCTGGCGGTCTCGCTGGCCCTGACCCCGCTGCTGCTGCCGCTGTTCCAGGGCAAGCTCGCGGCCCAGGACCCCGGCGCGACCCTGGGCTGGATCGTCACCGAGAGCCTGACCGGCCTCGTCCTCGGCTTCCTCGGCCGGGTCTACTACGTGGTGCTCGAGACCGTCGTGAACGCCGCCGTCACCATGGTGGGCTTCGGCGGCATGCCGGGGTCCGTCGCCGAGGGCATGGACCCGGTCCCGGCCGTGGAGGCCATGATCATGATGGCGGCCGCCGCCCTGCTGTTCGCCGCCGACCTCCACTGGGAGCTGTTCCGCGGGCTGATCGATTCCTACGGCCGCATCCCCCCCGGCGAGGGCATCGGCTCGCAGGCCGCCCTGGTGCGCATCGTCGACCAGGTCACCACCGCCTTCGTGCTCGGCCTGCGCATCACCTCGCCGTTCCTCGTCTACGCGGTGGCGGTGAACCTCGCCGCCGGCTTCGTGAACAAGCTCGTGCCGCAGATCCCGGTCTACTTCATCGCCACGCCGTTCATCATGGCCGGCGGGCTGCTGCTCCTCTACGCCATCAGCAACGAGTTCATGATGCAGTTCGTCATGGGCTACTTCGACTACCTGCGCCGGGGCTGAGCCGATGACCACCCGCCTCCGGCTCCTGCGCGCCCAGCGCCTCCTCAAGGTCCAGGAGCAGATGCGGGGCCTCGCCGAGCGCGACCTCGCCGCCAACCGGGCGCAGGCCGTCAAGGTCGAGGCCGACCGGGCCGCCATGCTGGCGACGCTGGCCGGCGAGACCATGCACGGGCTGTTCCTCGACGCCGCCGCGCGTCGGCTGCGCGCGCTCGCCGCGGAGGCGACCGACCTCAGCGCGACCTCGACACGACTGTCTGAAATACTGAAGGCGCGCGGCCTGGCGGAAAAGCGCGCCGAGCGCCAGGCCGACGGCCTCCTGAAGCTGCGCGAGCGCGAGCGCGACCAGCACGCCATGCTGGAGCAGCTCGACCTCATGGTCGCGCGCGGCGCATCCCCCTCGGACTGAGCCGAGCGCCGCGGCCACGATGCAAGCCTGCCGAAAGCCAGGGGGCCTATGCCTCCGAAGGACCGGCTCCTCGAACCCGCTTGAGCGCCTGCCATGAGCATCTCGCCCCCCTCCGACATCGTCCTCGATGTGGCCCGCGCCGCCGATCCCGGACGCGTGCAGGAGGCCGCCGCCAAGCTGTCGGCCCCCGGAACCGATCCGGCGGCCTTCGGGGACGCCTACCGCATGGCCGGCGTCTCGGTGCACATGCCCCTCGACGCGCGCGGAACCCTCACCGCCCTGCAGACCGACAACGCGGTCTCGGGCGCCGGCAAGGCCGGAGATCCCTACAAGCAGTTCGAGGCCTTCGTCCTGCGCCAGTTCGTCGAGACGATGATGCCCTCGAAGGCCAGCGCGGTCTTCGGCAAGGGCAATGCCGGCGGCATCTGGAAGTCGATGCTCGCCGACCAGGTCGGGACCCAGGTCGCCAAGGCCGGCGGGGTCGGCATCGCCCGGATGCTCGAGGCGGCGCGTCCGCTGAAGCCGCCCGCGACCACCATCGCCCCGGCCACCAAGACCTCGGAGAGCTGAGACCCCATGCTGCTCGCATCCCTGAAGCGCCTCGAAGCCACCGTCACGGCGGAGACGGAGGCGCTCCTGGCGCACCGTCCCGTCGACCAGGAGACGGTGAACCGCCGCAAGAGCCAGAGCCTCCTCGAACTCACCCGCCTGACGCGGGGCCTCGATCCCGCCGAGCTCGACCCGCCGGTCCTCGACCAGCTCCTGCGCCTGCGCGGGGCCCTGGAGCGCAACCAGGACGTGGTCGGCCTGCACCTGCGGGCCGTCGAGGAGATCTCCGGCATCGTCGCGGATTCGATCCGCGAGGCGGAATCCGACGGCACCTATTCCGGCCACCTCCGGCGCTGAGGCCCGCTTCCCGCCATGCGCATTCTCGTCACCGGCCTGTGGATCTGCGGCCTCACCATCCTGTCCTGCTACGGCGCGGTGACCTGGGGCGCAGGGTTGTTCGCCAAGAAGACCGAGCCCTACCTCGAAGGTCTCCAGTACCAGAAGCTGCCGCCCATCAACGTGCCGATGGTCGTGGACGGAAAGGTACAGGGCTACATCGTCGCCGTTCTGGTCTTCACCGCCGACGCGCGGCTGATGCACACGCTCTCGGTGCCGCCGAATGCCTTCGTGGTCGATGAGACTTTTCGGCAGATCTACACGGATCCGGCGATCGATTTCAAACGCCTCTCCCGCTACAACGTCACCCAGCGCCTCGCCGAAATCCGTAAGCAGGTGAACGCCCGGCTCGGCTCCGACGTGGTGAAGGACGTGCTGGTGGAGGAGTTCAATTTCGTCGCCAAGCGCGAAGTCCGCTCCTGACGCCCGTCCTCAGTCGTCCGTGAGCAGGCGCGCGAAGGCGGCCTCGCCGAGGAGCGCGGTGAGCCGCCGGTCGGCATCCGCGTCGGCCGCCAGGGTCAGGCCGCCGCAGACCGTTCCCTGGCCGGCGAAGGCGTAGCCGAGCACGCTGGTCGGCTGCAGACCGCCGGCGGTCGCGGCGACGAAGCCCCGCAGGGCGCCCGGATGGGCGTTGCAGCCGTTGCGGATCGTCAGCCCGGCGCCGCGCCCGGTCACCACCACGGGGGAGAGTGAGAGCCGGTGGCGGCCGGCCTGGGCCATTGCCCGGCGCGGACCGGCCAGGGCCAGCAGGATCTCCGGCGACAGGTGGACCGCGCCCTCGAAACCGAGGGCGCCCGACCCGGTGAAGCGGTCGAACACCGCCAGTCCTGAGAGATCGTCGAGGACGAGGAAGATCCGCCGGTGGGCGATCTCGGGCCCGTAGCCCTGCGTGGCGAGGGCGTGGGCGGTGGCGCCGATCAGGCGCTGCGCCCCGAGGTGGAGGGCCGGGCCGGCCATGGGCTCGCGCTGGTCGAGGGCCGCCACGTTGTGGCCGGCGCCCGAGAGCAGGTGGTGGCGGGCGGCGCCGGTCTCGACCTGGCTCGACCCGCCGGCTTCCACGATCCAGCGCACCCCCTCGCAGGCGTAGACGAAGGAGCCGACGTCCCGGTGGCCCGGACCGGGGCCCTGGCCCTGGCTGGCGAAGGTGCAGGCGAAGTGGCCCCAGCCGCGGCCGGGGGCGTCGTGGCGCTGCGCGATCATGCCCGAGGACGGGTCGACGCGGCCCGCGGCGGGCTCGAGGGTGACCCGCGGTATACTGGGACGGTCGCGTCGAGGTCGCGCGTCTCCGGACCAGCGCACGGCACTGAGCGCGCGACCCGCCTCCGCGCCGAGGCGTCCGATCCAGCCGGCGGCATCCTCGCCCGCCGGCGCGTCGCCGAACGGCGGCAGGCGCCCGGTCGGATCGAGGAGACCGGCCACCGCCGGGAGCCCGGCCGCCACGAGCCGGTCCAGGCGGGCCTTCAGGGCCGCCTCGGCGGGGTCGCCGGCGTCGAGCCCGAGGCCGAGGGCGCGCAGCAGGGTCAGGAGTTCGAGGCGCTGGTGCAGGGCGGGGTCGGAGAACCGCCCCTCGGCATCGAGGAGCGGCGCGAGGCCGGCCTCGAGGGCGGCCTCGGCCAGGGAGAGCCAGTGCGCCGAGAGCGGCAGCAGCGGCAGGGCGCGGGCGACGGTGCGCAGGGTCGCGGCCGCCTGCAGCTGGTGGATGGAGCGGCCGAAGGTGTTCTGGCCGAGGATCTCGGCCAGGGCGAAGCCGTGGCGCACCGCCTCGCCGGTCAGGGTGAGGGAGGCTGGGCCGCCGGGCTTGCCGGCCCGGGCGAGGAGCCGCAGGACGGTCTCGGTGCGGGCGGCGAGGGCGGCCGGGTGCAGGGCGAGGCCGTCGGTGGGCGCCCCCCAGGGGTTGGCCCGGGACCAGGACAGGGCGAGGCCGACGGCGGTGCCGGCGCCGCCGGGGGCCTCGGCCAGCGCCCCGAGCCAGGCCAGGGACTGGTACTCCAGGCGCCAGGGCACCGAGCGGAACGGGTCCTCGGTCCAGTCCGGCGCCTCGGGCAGGGTCCAGGCCGGCTGGCCGGCGAGGCGCAGGGTCCGGTCCAGGCCGGCGGCGCGGTGGCCCTCGCCGCGCTGGATCGCCCGGGCCCGGGCGAGCACCGCCGGCAGGGCGGCCACCGCTTCGGGCTGCGGGCACCAGCCGGCGAAGGCGGTGCCGGGTAGGGACAGGCGCGCGGCGAGGCGGGCGAGGAAGTCCGGGGCGGCGAGGAGGTCGTCGGCGCAGAGGCTCTCCAGCCGCATCCGGTCCTCCAGGGCGATCTCCGGCGGGGCCAGGAGCTCCGCCTCCGGCCCGTCCGCCTCCCAGGTGGCGAAGCCGACCGCCACCCGCGCCGCCCCGGCGGGGGGCTGGAGCTCCAGGGTGAAGCGCCGGGCCTGCTGGTGGGCCGAGAGGTCGACCAGGGCGCCGAGCCCCGGCACCGAGATCGTCCCGGGATAGGGCGGCGCGAGCTCCGCCCCATCCCGGTCGCGGTAGACGATGCGGGCTAGGGCCGCGTGGGCGCCCGGCCGCGACGTGTGGAGCTGGCCCCGGAGCACGAGTCCGCAGCCCGGCACCAGGGCGTGGTCGCGCCAGGCCGGCTCCGGCCCGAGGCGGTGCCGGATTCGGGGGATCAGCGCGGGCGCCGGCGGCAGGTCCACCCCTTGCGCGAGGCGGGCCTCGGCCACCGCGAAGGGATGGCTGTTGCGCCAGGAGCGGATCGTCACCGTGAGCCGGGTCGCCGGCGCGGGCACCCGGAAGGCGAGGTGGATGCGTCCGGCCCGCGCCCCCTGCGTCTCCGGGGGCAGGGCGGACGGGCCGGCGATCCAGCTGCCGTGCGGGTCGAGGAGCGTCCGGTCGAGGCCCGGCACGTGGTCGAAGTCGAGGCTCGAGCCGTCCTCCGCCAGGAAGTCGATGCCCACCAGGGCGAAGTCGAGGGCGGCCCCGGCGGTCTCCGCCTCCGCCCAGGCGAGGCGGAAGCCGAAGCTGCACCAGGTCTCCGGCGTCAGCCCGCCGAAGGGCAGCACCACCCGCGACCAGCGGTTCTTGGCCGGAACCCAGTGCTCGGTCTCGCCCGGCCCGACCCCGGCCCCCCCGGCATAGCGGGCCGCGTCCGGCAGCAGGACCCGGATGTCGGGCGCGCGCGGCGCGCTCACGACGCGGACCGGGCGGAGGCGGGAGGGGGAGACATCGGCAAGGTGGAGCGTGGGGTGCGGGTCAGGGAGCGGTCTAGCCGATGTCGGGTTCGCCCGGGGCCTGTCGGGGCGTCGTCACTGAGGCGGGCAGGCCCGTCCGTGTCAAGCGGAGGGCGCCCGGGCCTGCCCGCCGTCCCCATCCGAGGGACGGCGGTGACCGGTCACGGGCCGCGACGGAGGCCGCATCCGCCCCGCTTCGAGGTCCTGTTCGCCGCTCGACAGCTGCAGCGGGCCCCGAGCGGCCGGTTCGGCTCACGGACGAACCACGCGCCGACAGAGCCGACGCGCGCGGCAAGACGGTGTTGCGCGACGAAGGCCTGGCGGATGACCGTCAGCACGGACGGAACGTCTCCGGCTGGAACGAGACGACGAGCCTGAGCAGCTGATCGGCGCATAGGCCAGCGCCGTCCGTGCCACGGAGGTCCGCAACAAGCGCGCGGCGGCTGCGAACCGGAAGCGGGTGCTCGCCCGCATGCCGGCTTCCGATGAGGTTCCTCGGGATCGCCTGCGGAGCGCCGGGGCGCGCTACCCGAAGCCGCCGGCGATCTACGAGAGGGCGAACCGATCCGTCGGCCTCGGAGGTCACGCGGGCGCGGGGTCGCGCGCGCCGACGTGAACATCCCCCATGGCAGGGCCTCCTCAGGGATGGGACGCGCCTTCCAGGAGCTTGGGCGACATCGCGGCGAGAGCCAGGAGCGGCCCCGGCATGACGACCCCCGCCCGCCGCATGGTCTGAGCGGCGGCGCGGCAGCCCTGGATGTCGTTGGCGCCCGCTGCGCTCTCGATCTGCTGCACGTTCTCGGCGGAGGGCTTGGGCGCCGCCGGTCCGGCCGGCGCCGCGGCGGACGCTTCCCTGGCGGGGCCCGATGCCGTCGCCGTCGAGCCGGTCGGGGCGGCCTTGTTCTGGGTGTCGCCCTGGGGACCGGACGCGCCCGGACCGGACGCCGTGATCTGCCCGCTCTGGCCGGACGTGCTCTGCGGCGTGCCCGGCGCGGCGGGCTTGGCCGCCGCGTCGTCGCTCTTCCTGGCCGTCACGGCCGTCGCGAGCTGCGGCGGTGTTTCCGCGGCCTTCGTCGCGGCCTCGGGCTGTTTCACGAAGGCGACCAGTTCCTGGCAGAGGTTGGCGGGCCTGCCGGGTGCGGAAGGCGAGGGATCGGCGGGTTGAACCGGGGCGCCCTGAGCGTGCGCAAGGGCCGGGCTCAGCACCAGCGCGGCCGCCATCATCGCCTTCGAAACCTGCATGTCGATGTCCTTGGATCAGCCGGAACCTGCGCAGACGCGGTCGCGCGTGCCGATCCTTGGGCAACCCGATCGCGGAAGGATTGGTTGCGACGAGAACCGGAACGACCGGCCTCGACGTCGACGCGCCGCGAGGCCTCCGCCGGCCGGTATCGCGGGTCCCGACACGGCTCCGCGGCATCGAATCCCGGAGCGTCCCGGCCGGTCGGAACCGGGCGATCGGACCGCGCGTGCCGGACGCGCCCGATCCGTCGGCGCGGCCGACGCCGGCGGATCGTCCGCCCGCCCCCCGTCAGCCTGGGACAAGATTGCCGCCCTAAAGCTCCGGTCATGAAGGATCGGGCCCGGAGCCGGAAGTGACAGGCGTCTACCTCTTCGACTTGGCCTCGCAGCAGGCGCGCTACCTCGCGGTGCGGCAGGCGACCATCGCGAGCAACGTCGCGAACGCCAACACGCCCGACTACAAGGCGCGGGACGTGGTGCCGTTCTCCGAGGTGATGGCGCGCACCGCCTCCGTGGGCATGGCCATGACGGAGAGCGCCCATGTCAACGCCGGCGAGGGCCGCATCCCGGTCAAGCCGGTGGCGGCGGCAGAGGCCTGGGACGCGCTCTCGACCTCGAGCTCGGTGAGCCTGGAGCAGGAGATGCTCAAGGCCGGCGAGGTCAGCCGCGAGCACAACCTCAACATGGGCATCGTCAAGGCCTTCGACCGGATGCTCAAGGCGGCGGTGCGGGGCAGCTGATGATCGACCCGCTCTCCGCCTCCACCCGTCTCGCCTCCGCCGGCATGGAGGCGCAGTCCCTGCGCCTGCGCATCGCCGCCGAGAACGTGGCCAACGCGCAATCCGTGGGCGACGCCCCGGGCGCCGACCCCTATGCCCGCAAGACCGTGACCTTCCGCTCCGCCATGGACCGGGCGGCCGGCGGCCCCACGGTCGCCCTGCGCCGGATCGGCACCGACGACGCGCCCTTCCGCATCGAGCGCGACCCCGGCAACCCGGCGGCCGACGCCGAGGGCAACGTGAAGATGCCCAACGTCAACGTGCTGGTGGAGATGGCCGACATCCGCGAGGCCAACCGCTCCTACGAAGCCAACGTCCAGGTGATCAAGCAGGCCCGCGCCATGGTCGCCAGCGTCATCGACCTTCTGAGAACCTGAGCCTCCCGATGATCGAAGCCCTCACCTCCCTCGCCGCCTTCGACCGGGCCGCCGGCATCACCCGCACCGAGGCCGCCGCGCCCCTGGCGCGCACCAGCTTCCCCGTGCTGCCGGCGGCCACCTCCGCGGCGCCCGGCACCGATTTCGGCGACGTCATGGCCCAGCTCGCCGGCGGCCTGCGGACCTCCCTGCGCACCGGCGAGGCCGCCGCCATCTCGGGCATCCAGGGCAAGGCCTCGACGCAGCAGGTGGTGGAGGCGGTGATGTCCGCCGAGCAGAGCCTGCAGACCGCCATCGCCGTCCGGGACAAGGTGGTCGCCGCCTATCTCGAACTCAGCCGCATGCCGATCTGACGACCTGATCGCGTGACGACCCTCGCCATACGCTTCGACGGGACCGGGACACCATGAGAGCGCTCGCCATCGCGGCCACGGGCATGAACGCCCAGCAGATGAATCTCGAGGTCATCGCCAACAACATCGCCAACCTGAACACCACCGGGTTCAAGGGCGCGCGGGCCGAGTTCACCGACCTGCTCTACCAGGCCGAGCGCCAGCAGGGCGTGCCGAACCAGGCCGGCCAGGAGCCGGTGCCGGAGGGCGCCATGCTGGGCCTGGGCGTGCGCACCGCCGCCATCCGCAACCTGCACCGGCAGGGGCCGCTCGCCAACACCGCCAACCAGCTCGACCTGGCGGTGAACGGCCGGGGCTACTTCCAGATCACCAACCCCAACGGCGAGATCAACTACACCCGCGCGGGCGCCTTCAACCGCAACAACGCCGGCCAGATCGTGACCCTGGAGGGCTACGCCCTCGACCCGGCGATCCTCATCCCCAACGGCGCCGTCGACGTGGTGATCAACCAGTCGGGCCAGGTCTTCGCCAAGGTGGACGGGCAGGTGCAGGCGCAGAACCTCGGCCAGATCACCATCGCCAACTTCGCCAACGATGCCGGCCTGGAGCCCCTGGGCAACGGCCTCTACCGCGAGACCGCGGCTTCCGGCGCCCCCGTCACCGGCGTGCCGGGCGACCCGAGCTTCGGCAAGCTGCAGCAGGGCTACCTGGAGAGCTCGAACGTCGATCCCGTCAAGGAGATCACCAACATGATCACGGCCCAGCGCGCCTTCGAGATGAACTCGAAGGTGATCCAGGCCGCCGACGAGATGGCCGGCACGGTCTCCAAGGGAATCCGCTGAGCGCATCCGCTGAGCGCATCCGCTCGGCGCTTCGGACGGCGCCGCCGCCCGGGCTTCGATCCTCCCCCACCTCCGCGCGGCGGCGACGGGCGGCACCGGCTTCTCCGCCAGGGCCGCCGCCGCCCGTCCGGGCTTTCCCTCCAAGGGCGCGACCACGTCATGGGTATTCACCTTCCGGGCCTTTCCCTGCGCCGGCCGGCCGCCATCCTGCTGGCGCTGCTGGCCGGGCCGGCCGCGGCCGAGGACCTGCTGCTGCCGGTGCCGACGGTGACGATCTATCCCGGCGACACCATCAAGCCGTCGATGCTGCGGATGCAGGCCTACCCCGAGACCTTCAAGGCGCGCACCGCCGTGGTGGACGCCGCCCTGGCGATCTCGGGGCGGGTCGCCAAGCGCATGCTGCTGCCGGGCGAGCCGGTGCCGGTCAACGCCGTCGACGATCCCCGCCTCGTCAGCCGCGGCACGCCGACCCAGATCGTGTTCGAGGAGCAGGGCCTGCTCATCACCGCCGTCGGCGCGCCGCTCCAGAACGGCGGCCTCGGCGACGTCATCCGCGTGCGCAACACCGACACCAACCGCATCGTGCTGGGCACCGTGATGGCCGACGGCCGAATCCGGACCGGGGACCACTGATGCGCCGCCTTCTCGGCAAGATCACGACTCTCTGCGCGGCGCTCATCCTGGCGCTGCCGAGCCCCGCCCTGGCCGGCACCCGGATCAAGGACATCGCCACCCTCAAGGGCGTGCGCGACAACCAGCTCGTGGGCTACGGCCTCGTCACCGGCCTGCAGGGCACCGGCGACACCCTGCGCAACGCGCAGTTCACCGAGCAGTCGCTGCAATCGATGCTCGACCGCATGGGCATCAACGTCCGCGACGCCCGCCTGCGCACCCGCAACGTCGCCGCCGTGATGGTGACGGCCGACCTGCCGCCCTATACCGGCACCGGCTCGCGCATCGACGTCACCGTGACCTCGCTGGGCGACGCCACCTCGCTCAAGGGCGGCACCCTGCTGATGACGCCCCTGATGGGCGGCGACAGCCTGACCTACGCCGCCGCGCAGGGACCGCTGGCGGTCTCGGGCTTCAGCGTCGGCGGCCAGGCCGAGACGGTGACGCAGGGCGTGCCGACGGCCGGGCGCATCCCCAACGGCGCCCTGATCGAGCGCGAGGTGCCGGGCACCTTCCGCGACCTGCCGGAGCTCGTGTTCGAGCTGAAGAACCCCGACTTCAAGACCGCCACCATGGTGGCCGACGCCATCAACGCCTATTCGCTGGCGCGCTTCAACCGCCGGGTCGCCGCCCCGCGCGACCAGCGCGCCATCGCCCTGATGCGGCCGAGCAACATCGCCCAGACCCGGTTCGTGGCCGAGATCGGCGACCTCACCGTCAACCCCGACACCCCGGCCCGCGTCGTCGTCGACCAGCGCACCGGCACGGTGGTGATCGGCCGCAACGTCCAGATCTCCACCGTGGCGGTGACGCACGGCAACCTCACCGTGCGGGTCACCGAGGCGCCGGAGGTCTCGCAGCCAGCCCCGTTCTCCAACGGGCAGACGGCGGTGGTGCCGCGCACCGAGGTGGCGGTCAACGAGCAGTCCGGCCGGATGGCGATCATCGGCGGCTCGGATCTCCAGACCCTGGTGCGCGGCCTCAACAATGTCGGGCTCAAGCCCAGCGACATCATCTCGATCCTCCAGGCGGTGAAGACCTCCGGGGCGCTGCAGGCGGAGCTGGTGGTGCAATGAGCGCGGCGAATCGCCTTCCCCTGCCGGCCGAGCCGGCCCGCCTGGTGGTCCAGAGCCGCCCGCCGGTGCGGCCCGGGCGCTGGCTCGCCCTGATGGCCCTGCGGGTGCTGCTGTTCGCCGGCGCCTTGGCCCTCGCCTCGGTCGGCCTCGGCCCCGCCCGCGCCCTCGAGGGCGGCCGGCCGGCGATCTCGGGGCTGAACCCGGGCCCGCTCCCGAAGGCCGCGCCGAAGCCGGCCGCTCCCCGCCTCGCCGTCGCCGCCAAACCCGTCGCGGCGGAGCCCGTCACGGTCGTGTCCCAGCCGATCGAGACCACGGGGGCGATCGACGCCAAGGCTGCCGAACCCAAGGCCGCCGAAACCAAGGCCGGCGAATCGAAGCCCGGCGAGCCGACGCAGGTCGCCGAGGTCCGGGCGCCCGAGCCGGAATCCCCCAAGCCGGATTCCCCCAGGCCTGCGCCGAAGCCGCCGGCCTATTGCGCCGGCATCGCGGACGCCGCCGCCGATGCGCGCTTCGCCTGGCAGAAGGAGCAGCTGGCGGCGCTGGAGAAGCAGGTCGAGGAGCGGATCGCCGCCCTGGAGGCCAAGCGCGCCGAGTACGAGACCTGGCTCGCCCGCCGCGACGCCTTCCTGGCCAAGGCCGACGAGGGCGTGGTCGCGATCTACACGAAGATGCGGGCGGATGCCGCCGCGCTCCAGCTCGCCAACATGCCCGACGAGGGCGCCGCCGCGATCCTGACCAAGCTCAACGCCCGCACGGCGAGCGGAATCCTGAGCGAGATGGAGGCCGCCCGCGCCGCGCAGCTGGCCCGCATGATGACCGAGATGGGCAAGACCGGCGGAGGCAAATCCGATCCGGCCAAGAAGTCCCGCACGAGCGAGAAATCCTGATGCTGTCCAACACGTTCCGGGCCGGCCTGATCCTGGCGCTGGCGGCCCCCGCCCTCGGGGCCTGCAACACGCCGATGGACCGGATCGGCCAGGCGCCGCTGCTGACGCCGATCGGCACCGGCCTGCAGCCGCCGCGCGAGGCCCTGCCCACCAGCTACGGCTCCCTCGGGCGCCGCTCCTATCACTCGACCTGGGCGCCGGGCAGCGCCGAGATGTTCCAGGACCCGCGCGCCCGCAACGTCGGCGACGTGATCACGGTCTCGATCCTCATCGACGACAAGGCGCAGTTCGGCAATTCGAGCGACCGCTCGCGCAGCCAGAAGTCGGGCCTCGGCTTCGATTTCGGCTACGGCGTCTCGGGCCTGAAGGATTCGGCCACCGCCGATACCGGCATCCGCTCCTCCACCGAGACCAAGGGGGCGGGCAACATCGACCGCTCCGAGGTGCTGCGCCTGCAGGTCGCCGCCATCGTCACCGAGCAGATGCCCAACGGCAACGTGGTCATCAGCGGCTCGCAGGAGGTGCGGGTCAACAACGAGGTCCGCGTGCTCACCGTGGCGGGCATCGTCCGGCCGCGGGACATCTCGCGCAAGAACACCATCGACTACGACAAGATCGCCGAGGCGCGCATCTCCTACGGCGGGCGCGGCCGGATCTCGGACGTGCAGGGCCCGACCTTCGGCCAGCAGGTCTTCGAGACCCTGGCGCCGTTCTGAGGTCCGGAAGGCGGGAGCGGAGCCATGGCGGCCAAGACCGGCGAGAAGACGGAGGCGCAGGCGGGAGGCGGCAAGGGCTGGATCCTGGCCCTCGCCCTGACCAGCCTCGTCGCCATCGGCACGGGCGGCGGCCTGGGCATGTACCTCCTGTCCACCGTGGAGAAGGCGGTGGACGTCAAGAAGAAGGACGAGGAGGACAAGGCGGTCAAGGTTCTCAAATACACCGGCGACGTGGCCCTGCGCAGCGTCGGCTCGGTGGTGACCAACCTCGCCGACACCCCGGACAACTGGGTCCGCCTCGAATCCTCGGTGGTGTTCAAGACCGGCAGCGTGCCGAACCCCGACGTGGCGCTCGCCGAGATCCGCTCCGACATCGTCGCCTACCTGCGCACCCTGTCCCTGAGGCAGCTCGAGGGCCCCAGCGGCCTGCAGCACCTGCGCGAGGACCTCAACGAGCGGGTGGCGCTGCGCACGAAGGGGCAGGTGCGCGAGCTGATCGTCGAGATGCTGGTGGTGCAGTAGGGGCCCATGACCGTGCCGACCCTCTCAAGAGCCGCCACCGCGGGCCTCGCCCTCGCCGCCGGACTCGGCGCCGGCCTCGCCCTCGCCGGCCCGGCCCTGGCCCAGTCGGCCACGGGCCTGCCGGCCCTCGACGCGCTGCTGCCGGCCGGCAACGGGGCGGCGAGCGGGCGCATCCTGCAGCTCGTGGCGCTGCTCACCGTGCTGTCGCTGGCGCCCGGTCTCCTCGTCATGGTGACGAGCTTCACCCGGTTCGCCATCGCGTTCTCGTTCCTGCGCTCGGGCCTCGGCCTGCAGAGCACGCCGGCCAACATCTTCCTCGTCAGCCTGTCGCTGTTCATGACCTTCTACGTCATGGCCCCGACCTTCGACCGGGCCTGGAACGAGGGCCTGAAGCCGCTCACCGAGAACCGCATCTCGGAGGAGGAGGCGATCCCCAAGCTCGTCGAGCCGTTCCGGGAGTTCATGGTCCAGCACGTCCGGCCGAAGGATCTCCAGACCTTCACGGATCTGGCCAGCCGCAACATCCCCAAGGCCGAGGGCGGCGAGAAGATCGACCTGCGCATCCTGATCCCGGCCTTCATGATCTCGGAACTGCGCCGCGGCTTCGAGATCGGCTTCCTGATCGCGCTGCCATTCCTGGTGATCGACATGATCGTCTCCACCATCGTCATGTCGATGGGCATGATGATGCTGCCGCCCACCGTGATCTCCCTGCCGTTCAAGGTGCTGTTCTTCATCCTCATCGACGGCTGGAACATGCTGGTGGGGGGGCTGGTGCGGTCGTTCTTCTGAGCTCCGGTGGTTTTGCGGGCTCACCGCCGTCGAGCGGGCCGCCCGGCGACCCGCGACGCAATCTCCGCGCAAGGCTGGCGGGCGATGGGACGTCATCGGATCGCGGATCCGGAGCGGAGCAGCCCACCGAATGTCCGGTCTTCAGCACGCCGAACGGCTCTGGAACAACATCCTCGCGCTCGGCGGCCGGCGGATCGCCGCCCTGTCGCTGATCGGCGTGGTGGTCTTCCTCGCCGTCGGCCTCGGGGCCTACTATCTCAGCCGGCCCGCGCAGGAGCCCCTCTATACCGGCCTCAGCCGCGAGGATGTCGGCCGCATCGGCAGCGTGCTCAAGGACGCCAACATCCCGTTCGACGTCAGCGCCGACGGCGCGGCCGTGCTGGTGGCCTACGGCCACACCGCCCAGGCCCGGATGCTGCTGGCGGAGAAAGGCCTGCCCCAGAGCGCCAAGTCCGGCTACGAGCTGTTCAACGACCTCGGCTCGCTGGGCATGACCTCGTTCATGCAGGAGGTGACCCGCGTGCGCGCCCTGGAGGGCGAGATCGCCCGCACCATCCAGGGCATGAAGGGCGTCAAGGCCGCCCGCGTCCACATCGTCCTGCCCGACCGCGGCTCGTTCCGCCGCGACCAGCAGCCCCCCTCCGCCTCCGTGGTGGTGCGCACCGAGCCGGCCGACGACGTCAGCGGCGCCCAGTCGATCCGCCACCTCGTCGCCTCCGCGGTGCCCGGCATGAAGCCCGACCGCGTCACCGTGATCGGCTCGGACGGCTCGCTCCTGCTCTCGGGCGACGAGGCCTCGGCCGTGCCCACCGGCAAGATGGCGACCCTGGAGAAGACCATCGGCCACGAGGTCCAGGACAACATCCGCCGGACCCTGACCCCCTATCTCGGCGTCGGCAACTTCGAGGTCAGCGTCGCGGCGCGCCTGAACACCGACAAGACCGTGCAGAACGAGACCATCTTCAACCCGGACCAGCGCGTCGAGCGCTCGACCCGGGCCGTGCGCGAGACCGAGAACTCGCAGAACCGCAACGCCGGCCAGCGCGCGACCTCGACGCAGACGAACCTGCCCGACCAGCGCGCCCGCTCGGATGGCGGCGACACCGCCAGCAACGAGACGCAGAAGCGCGAGGATCTGACCAACTACGAGATCTCCTCGAAGACGATCCAGACGGTGAGCGACGGCTACAACATCAAGCAGATCTCGGTGGCCGTCCTCGTCAACCGCGCCCGCCTCGCCGCCCTGGCGGGGCCGGATGCCAGCAAGGCCGCCATCGACGCCCAGGTCGCCGAGATCGAGCAGCTCGTGGGTTCGGCCGCCGGCTTCAACAAGGACCGCGGCGACAACGTGAAGGTCGCCGCCGTCGGCTTCGTCAACGACGGGCAGCCCCTGGAGCCGGTGGCGCCCCTGAGCCTCACCGACGTGCTGATGCGCCAGTCGGCCACCCTGATCAACGCCGGCACCATCCTGCTGGTCGCGGGCCTGCTGATCTGGTTCGGCCTGCGCCCGGCCATGCGCGCCATCCTGGAGATCCCGGCCGCCCAGCAGGAGGAGGCCCGGGCCCTGGCGGCCGCGGCCGAGGCCCAGGCGCTGCCCGGCGCCGCCGCGAACGCGGCGCTCGCCGGCCCGAACGGCGTCCGCGACGCCGATCCGGACGCCGTCCCGAGCCTGGCGGCCCCCGCCCAGAGCCCGGTCGCCAGCATGATCGAAGACCTCACCGAGAAGCTGAACCGCTCGCCGCAGAAGAGACTTGAGCAGATGATCGAGGCCGACGAGGCGCAGGCCGCCGAGATCCTGAAGCGCTGGCTCCTGCGTGAGGCCGCGTGATGGCCCCCGCGATCGCCCGCCTCCTGCCCGACTTCTCCGACGCCGTCGTGCCGGTGCGCGCCGCCCCGGCCCCCCGGGCCGCCGCACCCGCTTCCCCGCCGCCCCGTCCCCCGGAGGGGCTCGCGGCCCTGCTGCGCAAGCCCGTGGAGCCGCCCGAGGACCGCGAGGCCCTGCTGCGCGCGGCCGAGGCCCGCGGCCTCGAGCGCGGGCGCGAGCTCGGCCGGGCCGAGGCGGCGGCCGAGACCGCCACGGTGCTCGCCTGCCTGCAGGCCGACCACGCCGCGCACCTCACCGAGATGCGCCAGGCCTGGTGCGGGGAGGAGGGCGACCGCCTCGCGGCCGGCTTCGCCGACGCGCTCCAGGCCCTCGGGGCCGGCCTGACCGACCGGGTCGGGCACCTGCTCGTGCCGGTGCTGACCGAGGCCCTGCGCCGCCAGGCCGTGGACGAGCTCGCCCAGAGCCTCGCCCGCATCCTCGGCGACGCCCGCGCGCCCGTGCGGGTGAGCGGCCCGGCCGACCTCCTCGACGCGGTGGCGGGCAAGCTCGGCCCGTTCGAGGCCGCCATCGCCTTCCAGCCCTCCGACGCCGTCGACGTCTCGGTCCAGGCCGACCAGACCGTGATCGAGACCCAGCTCGGCGCCTGGGGCCGCCTGATGACCGCCGCGGTGCGGGGAGCCTGACCCGATGGCGGACGAGGGCCACCACGAGATCATCATCATCAAGCGCCACGGCGACCACGAGGAGGGTCACCACGGCGGCGCCTGGAAGATCGCGCTCGCCGACTTCATGACCGCCATGATGGCGCTGTTCCTGGTGCTGTGGCTCATCGGCTCCACCACCAAGGAGACGAAGTCGGCCATCGCCGAATACTTCAACCCGGTGAAGCTCGCCGATGCCAGCTTCGACCGGAAGGGCCTGCGCGACCCCCAGAACAAGCCCGGCGAGCCGGCGCCGGAGGAGGGCAAGCCCGACGGCGGCACCGGCGACAGCAAAGCCGAGGGCAAGGGCGGCAAGACGGACGGCCCCTCCGACGGCAAGGGCGCCTCCGGCCCGCCGGGCAGCCGCGCCCGCGAGGCGGCCCTGTTCCAGGACCCCTACGCGGTGCTGGCCAAGCTCGCCGCCGAGTTCGAGCCCGGCCCGGAGACGGCCTCGGCCGACGCCGTGGTGAGCGAGACCGGCGAGCCCGGCATCAAGGGCGGCGAGGCCGCCCGCGATCCCTTCGATCCGCTCTACTGGCAGGTCGCGCCCCTGGCCAAGACCCGCACGGAGCAGGCCGGCGCCACCGGCACGGTGACGCCCCTGCCGCAGGAGGCCCGGCCCGACGTGCGCGCGGCCGCCCCCGGGACGAAGCCGGCGGCGATCAAGGTCGCCTCCGCCCTGCCGGGCGAATCCGACGCCAAGGTCCTGGCGCTCTTGGCCAAGGCCGAGCCGCCGAAGGACGCGAGGGCGGAGGCCAAGGCCGCGCAGGAGGCGAAGGCCGCGCAGGACGTGAAGGCCGCGCAGGAGGCGAAGGCGGCTGCGGAGGCCAGATCCGCCGACGCCAGGTCGGCGGAGGCCAAGTCTGTCGAGGCGAAGTCGGCCGAGGCGAAGGCGGCGGATGCCGCCGAGGCCGCGGCCATGGCCGAGATCAAGGCCGAGATCGCCAAGGTCCTGCCCGTGCAGGGGGGGGCTCCGGCGCCGCGCACGGAGGTCCGCCGCACCGGCGAGGGCATCCTCATCAGCCTCACCGACGAGGTGAACTTCGCGATGTTCAGCGTCGGCTCGGCCGAGCCGCAGGCCAAGGTGGTGCGGGCCCTGGAGCAGGTCGCCCGCATCCTCAAGGACCGGCCCGGCCGGATCGTCGTGCGCGGCCACACCGATGCGCGCCCGTTCCGCTCGGAGGTCTACGACAACTGGCGCCTGTCCTCGGCCCGGGCGCAGATGGCCTCGTACATGCTCGTGCGCGGCGGCGTGCCCGACGCCCGGCTGGAGCGCATCGAGGGCTATGCCGACCGGCAGCCGCGCAATCCCGCCGATCCGAAGGCGGCCGAGAACCGCCGCATCGAGATCCTGCTGCGGGCGCGGCCCGAGTGACGCGGGCGCCAGCCTTGCGCCGCGCGGGGTTCGCCTGCCTCCTGCTCGCGGCGTCCGGCCTCGTCCCGGCGGCCCGGGCGGCGGATTCGCACGGCGGCGGCGACCATGGCGGGGGCGCGGCCCCGGCCGCGCCGATCGAGCCGCTGCCCGTCGCCCCGCGCCCGGTGCCGGTCGAGCTCGTGCGCACCCTGCAGCTGCTTCAGGACCGGATCGCCCAGGGCTCGGCCCAGGCCCATCAGGGCCAGCGCGCCTTCCTGTCCCTGGCCGAGTCGCGCATGCTCGGCCTCGCCCCCGAGGTCTGGGCCGATCCCGTCAGCGTGCACGCGGCGGTGACCTTCGCCCTGGGCGGCGGCGGCCCGGCGCTGCTGCGCGGCCTCCTCGCCGCGGGCACGGTGCCGGAGGCCGAGCGCCCGGTGGTGTTCGGTTCGCTGGCCTATCTCGAGGGGCGCGAGAAGGAGGCCCGCGCGCTCCTCGTGAAGATCGATCCGCTGGCGGTGCCCGTCAGCCTCGGCGCCCAGCTCGCCCTGGCGCAATCCGCCCTGGTGGTGCGCGACGACCCGACCCAGTCGATCCGGCTCCTCGACCTCGCGCGCCTGCTCGCCCCCGGCACCCTGGTGGAGGAGGGGGCGCTGCGCCGCGAGATCTTCGTGCTGGCCCAGGCCAACGATCTGGCCCGGTTCGAGACCCTGGCGGTGCAGTACCTGCGCCGCTTCCGCCACTCGGTCTATGCCGGCAATTTCCGCCAGCGCTTCGCCGCCGCGCTCACCCGCCTCGACTTCGCCGGCGACGAGTCCCGCTTCGTGCGGCTCCAGGCCATGCTCGACGAGATCGAGGTCGAGGGCCGGCGCGAGCTCTACCTCCTCGTCGCCCGCGCCGCCCTGGACCAGGGCAAGACCGCCACGGCGGTGTTCTCGGCCGAGCGCGGCGTCACCCTGGCGGAGCCCGGCTCCGTGGAGGCGGTGCGCGCCCGCCTCTACCGGGCCGCGGCCCTGGTGGTGGTGGACGGGCGCTTCGAGGAATCGGTCGAGACCCTGCGGATGACCGACCGCACCGTGCTGGAGCCCGCCGACCGCGACCTCCTCGACGCCGCCCTGTCGACGGCCCGGGAGATCCGGGGCGGCCTGCCCGCGCCGGTCCCGGTCCAGGCGGCGCCGACGGGGCCCCGCGTGCTGCCGGTCGCGCCATCCATCGCCCGGGCGCAGGACGCCATCGGGCGCATCGACGAGATCATGCGGAGGAGCGAGCGTTGAACCCTCTCGGTGCCACCAGTCCCGGGCCCCGCGCCCTCGGGGATGCGCCCGGCCCCCGCGGCGCGGGCGCCGAGGCGCCGGAGACGGGCCGCGACGGCTTCGGCGCCGTGCTCGGCGCGCTGTCCGGCGGACGCCAGCCGGAGGAGGCGGCCCCCGCCGGGGCCGACCGGCCGGCGGACCGCCGCGAGGACGAGGCCGGGGAGGGCGCCGGAACGCCGGCGGCCGGCGAGGAGGCGAACCCCCTGGCGCTCCTGGCCCTCGTGGCGCCGATGGCCGCGCCCGCCGGGGCGCCGGCCCCGAAGGCCCCGCCGGTCTCCCTCGAGACCCTGGTCGCCCGCGCCCTGCCGGCCGGTGCGGCCGCGCGCCCGGGGCAGGCGGGCGCCGGCGCCCCCGGGGTCCCGGCCGGAGGACCGGAGACGGCCCGCGTGCCGGAGCTGATGGCCGGGATGGCGCCGGTCGTCGCCGGCCTCGTGCCGCAGCCCGCGGGCAGCGAGGCCCGGACCCGCGTCGCCGTGCTCCAGCGCGAGACCCATTTCGCGCCGGTGCTGCCGAGCCTCCTCGGCGGATCGCAGGCGGCCCAGCCCGGAGCCCCGGCCGGACCGACGACCGGTGCCGCGCTCCTGCCGGGTGCCGCTCCGCTCTTGCCGGGTGCCGCTCCGCTGCTGCCTGGTGCCGCCGCGCTCCAGGCCTCCGGCGGAACGCCCGCACCGGCCGGCCCGGTCGCGGCGGCCGCGTCGGCCAGCGCCGCCGCCGCCGCGCTGCAGGGGGCGTCCGAGGCGGCCCCGTGGACCACGCCGGCGGGGCCGGCCCTCCCCGGATCGCCGGCCTCCGGTCCCGCGCAGCAAGCCCCGGCCGCGCCCGCCGCCGCGCTCCCGGCGGCGCCGGCCGCCCTCGCCGCCGCCGTGTCCGGCCCGCAGCATCCGCCGGGTTCGACCCCGGGCGAGGTCGTGGCCCCCGGGCGCGCGCCCGCGCCGCGGATCGCGCGCACGGAGGCCGCCGAGGGGCAGGCCACGGCGCCGACCCCGATGCTCCGGGCCGAGCCGGTCCCGGCCTCCCTCGGGAGCGCCCGCGCGGCCGGTGCCGGCTCCGAGCCGGCCCTGCCGGGCCTCGCCGAGCCGGGCGTGGCCGCCGTATCGCCGGCCGCCGGAGCCCTGCCGGGTCCCGCCTCCGCGCCGGCCCAGCAGGTCGCCGAGGCCGTCCTGGCGGAACTGTCGCGCGGCCCGGCCGCGGCCGGCGGCCTGCCCGGCGCCCCGGCGGGGGAGGGCCCCCTGAAGCTCCTCACCCTGCAGCTCCATCCGGCCGATCTCGGCACCGTGCTGGTGCGGATGCGCCTGCGCGACGGGCAGCTCGAGATGAGCCTGCATGCCAGCCGCGAGGATTCGGCGCGCCTGCTCCGCGAGGGCGGCGAGGTCCTCAACGATCTCCTGCGCCAGGGCGGCTACCGCCCCGAGAGCGTCACCGTCACGGTCGGGTCGAGCACGGCGGACGGGCGCGGGGCCCAGGGGAATCCAGGCTCGCAACAGGGACAGGGCGCACAAGCCTTCCCGGGCCAGGGCGAAGCCGGTGCGAACCAGGGCCGCCCGAGCCCGGACCAGGCCGGGCGCCGGTCCTCCCCGGAGGGTGATCCGACCGCCCCCGACAGCCACGAGCGGATGCATGAGAGCGTTTCGAGCAGCCCTGAGCGCAGCGGCGTCTACCTCTAGCCGCGGCGGCATCCTGCCCGGCCTCGGCGGGGCGCTGCCGAGCCTCGCCGGCGTCTTCCTGAACCTCGGCGGGGCGTTGCTGAACCCCGCCCTCGCCAACAGCGTGCCCCCGGCCGCGGGCAAGGCCGCTTCGCTGCCCGCCTCGGCCAACATCTGCGAGCGCGAGATGGCGGGCGCCTCGGCCAAGCACGGCGTGCCGCTGGGCGTGCTCTACGCGGTCGGGCTCACCGAGAGCGGCAAGCGCGGCTCGCTGCAGCCCTATGCCATGAACATCCAGGGCCGGGCCTATTTCGGCACCAGCGCGGCCGACGTGATGAGCCAGCTCGCCCAGGCGCGGGCCAGCGGGATCAAGCTCGTCGATCTCGGCTGCATGCAGATCAACCACCACTATCACCGCGAGAAGTTCACCAGCCTGGAGGCGATGATCGACCCGCGCCAGAACGTCGAGTACGCGACCCTGTTCCTGAAACAGCTGAAGGCGCGCGAGGGCAGCTGGACCCTGGCGGTGGCGCGCTACCACGCGGGGCCGAACAACAATCCGGCCCAGAAGCAGTATGTCTGCCGGGTCATCACCAACATGGTCGCCACCGGCTTCGGCGCCTGGACGCCGGGCGCGCGCAGCTTCTGCCAGTAGGGCGGCCTCGGGGTCGGGGACGCATCGAAGCGTTGTCCCGGCACGCCCCCCGGGGCCGGCCGGCACCGATGACCTCGCCCCCATCCGGCTTCGAGTTCGAATTCCTCTCGGAGCTCACATCCCCTTCGGAAGGGAACGCCGATGGCCTTCGCCTGTACCATCCCGGCGGTCGCCACCGTGCAGCAGGACGACGCGACCGTGCGGATCACCCGATGGGATTTCGCGCCCGGCGCGGTCACCGGCTGGCATGAGCACGGATGGCCCTACTTCGTGGTGATGCTGGCGGCCGGCACCCTCAGGGTCCACGACGGCGACCGGGTCACGGACACGGCCCTGGAGGCCGGACAGGCCTATGGCCGCCCGGCCGGCATCCGCCACGACGTGATGAACGGCTCCGCGCACCCCATCGCCTTCGTCGAGATCGAGGTGAAGCGTCCGGATGCGCTCGTCACGCGCCCGGCCGGTCCCGCCTAGACGAGGGACCGGCCCCGTGCCCGGATCGGGTTCTCGGTCCGCGAGAACTTGGCCCGCGAGAAACTGGCCTGCGAGATCTTGGCTGGCGAGACCTTGGCCCGAACGGAGGGCGACACGTTCCGCGCATCCGGCTGCGGGTTTTGGCTGGTCTCGGGACGGTCGAGCGCCGGCGGGACTGGCGGTCAATGCTGTTGAAAGACAGCAGATGTGCCGGAGCGCACCCGCCTATCTCAAAGTACACTTGAGACGCTGCAAAATTAAATTTGGAGACCGAATCCGACGATTTCGTGCCCATGCATTCAAGACATGGCTAAAGACCATGAACCCTTCACGCCCTCCTTAGGAGCATGCGTTATAGTGAATGGAATCACCGGATGGCGCACTATGGTGCGTTGCAAAATCAGCAAGCCGCAGCGCACAAAAATGTGGTTCTATCTCCTCAACGGCGGGCCTGTCGCTCGCCAAACCGGAGATTTCAGATGCGCGCGAACCGTCTCATTGCCCTGACCGTCCTCGCTTGCGCGACCTTCGCCACCGGCGCTGCCGTGGCGGGCGAGGCCCTCTACCTGACGCCGCCGCTGTTCCGCGAGCAGGCCCGCGAGACCCAGCAGGTCCGCAGCCTCAGCGAGCTGACCGTCACCCCCCAGCCCGTCGCCCTGGCGAAGCCCGTCACCGCTCCCAAGGCCGCGAATCCCAAGACCGCGAACGTCGCCGGCGAAGTCGAGACGACCGGTTCCTTCTGAGCGGCCGAACGGCCGACGGACGGCGTCGACCCTGGTCCGCTGTCCGACGCCGTCGACACCCGGCTCGTGGGGCGGTCTCGCCCGGCCCCGGCGAGCCCGTCGCGTCGATGCAAGTTCGGCCACGGGTGGCGCCCGGCGCGTGACCCGGGCCGCTCCGGAACGGCTCGTGACAGTCCCGCGAGCCAGAGCGGCAATTCCCTCGCGGGGGCCGCCGCCCGCCGGGCTCAGCCGACGAAGGTGTAGCCCATGAAGCGCTTGGCCTCGATCGGATCGTAGCCGAGACGCTGGCTGAGCTTCTTGCGCAGCTTGCTGACGTGGCCCTCGATCACGCTTTCCTCCACGCCGTTGCTGTAGACGCCGTAGACGATGTTGTAGATCTGCGACTTCGTCATCCGCCGGCCCCGGTTGCGCACCAGGCATTCGAGGATGTGGCGCTCGCGACGCGGCAGCGGCAGCACCTCGCCGTCGATCTCGGGATCGCGCCCGTCGAAATGCACCTTCAGGCGCTCGGGCTCGGGCGCCGCCTCGCGGGCCGGACTCGCCTGGGCGTTCACCCGGCGCCAGATCGCCTCCGAGCGGGCCAGGATCTCACGGATGTGGACGGGCTTGGGCAGCACGTCGTCGATGCCGGCCTCGAAGAGCTGCAGGGTCTGGTCGAGGGAGCGCACGTCGCTGAGCGCGATGATCGGCGCGCGCGACATCTTGCGGATCAGGGTCGCGCACTTCGCCCGGCCCTCGAAGTCGCCGAGGAGGAATCCCTGGATCGCTTCGCGGTCGACCCGGGAGGAGGACTGGAACCAGTGGGTGAATTCCTGCGGGTCGAGGCCGAGGGAGGAGATGCCCTCGCGGTCGAAACTCGCCTTGTAGCCTGAATTCACCGACGGCCGCGCGTCGACCAGGACATACATCATCAATCTCCGGATGAGCTTGCGACAGTCGGGATCTTTGTTGAGTTACGGACGGGAAACAGGACAAACTCCGGTCGTGCCGGGCCATAGCCTTCGCGGCCATTCGGACGCGGCCGCCCGAGTCGCCCATCATTTAGCAATGTCGGGCATCGCCGGTGTCGTCAATGACGTTCGCAACACACGCGGATGTGATCACGCATTTCGTGCGGCCGCAAACCGTCGCGTCGCTCAAGCGGGGCCCCGCTCAGGCGGCGGCGCGGCTCAGGCGGGCGTCGGCCAGCGCGCTCTCGAAGCCGTTCAGGCAGAAATCCGGTCCCTGGTCGGCCAGGATGCGCTGGATCGCGACGCCCACATAGACGCCGTCGAGGATGAGCTTGAAGAACACCGTCACGGGCTCGGTGACGAATTCCATGTCGAGCACCACGGTGAGCGAGCGGCCCCAGTCGAAGCGCACGTCGGCCCCGTCCGCATACGCGATGGTCGCCTCCTTGAAGTAGGGCTCGGCGGAGGAGGCGACGAGGTCGGCGATGTTGCCGTGGCGGGCCGCCTGGACCCAGCCGATCAGGATTCCGCCGTCGAGGAGGCAGAGTTCGGCGATGAAGTCCCGGATCGCGTTGGCGAAGACGCGCTCGGCGTCGGCGAGCACGTCCGGAACGTTCGTCGGGACGGCATCGGACGGGGAGGAAAACGCCTCGGACATCAGCGGGCCTTCGAGAACAGGAAGAACAGGATCTGAGCCACTGCGCTGTAGAACTCCGCGGGAATCATCTGGTCCACCTCGACACTGTCGTACAGGGACCTTGCCAGAGGCTTGTCTTCCACGACCGCGATGCCGTTGGCCTCCGCGATTTCTCGGATCCGCAGCGCCACCAGATCCTTCCCCTTGGCGAGAACCAGGGGGGCGGGCTGCTCGTCCCGCGCATACCGGAGCGCGATGGCGTAGTGGGTCGGATTGGCGATGACCACGGTGGCCTGCTTCACGTTGGCCAGCATGCGCTTGCGGGAGCGGTCCTGCGCCAGGGAGCGCAGGCGGCCCTTCACCAGCGGATCGCCCTCGGTCTGCTTGTGCTCGTCCTTGATGTCCTGCTTCGACATCCGCAGGGAGCGCTGCCAGCGCAGGCGCGACCAGACGAGGTCGGCCGCCACGATGACGATGGTGGCGATGCAGACGACCGAGATGAGCCGGATCGAGACGGTGAGGATGAGATCCGGGATCTGGCTCGGGTCGGCGAACATGGCACTCACGGCTTTGCTGCCCTCCGAGCGCAGGAGCAGCAGGCAGACGAGACTGATGCTTAAAAATTTAAGGACCGATTTCAGGAACTCGACCTGACCCGCTTTTCCGAAGATTCGTCCCCAGCCCGCCATCGGCGAGACGCGCGACCATTGCGGGCGGATGCGTTCGCCCACGAGGCTCGGCACGTTCTGGACGAGGGCGGAGACGAGGCCGCAGAGGCCGAGGATCAGCACGACCGGAATCAGAAAGCGCGCGGCGGCCAGCGCAGTTCCTTCCAGGACCCGGGCGACGTCCTGATTGTTCTCCAGGGCGAAGTCCCGGGGATGGTCGAGGAAGGGCGCGAGGGACTGGAGCAGCGGCCCGACCGCGTCGCGCACCACGAAGCTCAGGGCGATGAGCAGGCCGAGGATCGAGGCGAAGATCGGGGCCTCGCGGGAGAACGGGACGTCGCCCTTCTCGACCGCCTCGCGGATCTTCCGCTCGGAGGCGACTTCGGTCTTGCTCTCCTGATCCTCGTCGGACATCGCAGCGCCGGGTCAGGCCGCCGTCCCTAGCGGACGAGGGCCTCGACCTCGCCCCCGGCATTGATCTCCAGCTCGCCGCGCCCGGCCATCTCCAGGGCGAGGTCGGTGATGCTGCGGCGCGCCTCGGTGACGTCCTTCTGGGCCGCCGGCTCGCCGCCGTTCAGCTCGTGCTCGACCATGCGGCGCACGCGGGCGGAGAGCGCGCTCAGGATGACGCCCCGGAACTCCGGGTCGGTGCCCTTGAGGGCCAGGACCAGGCGGTCGTTCGGCACGGCGTCGAACAGCGTCGTGCGGGCCCGGGGCTGCAGCTTGACGATGTCGTCGAAGGTGAAGAGCAGCCCCTTCAGGATCTCCACCGATTTCGGGCGCGACTCGGACAGGCTGGTCAGCACCTCGTCGATCTGGGTGCGCTCCATCTTGTTGATGATGTCGGCCATCTTGGCGTGGGTGTCGGCCCCGGAATTGCGCGCGCCGTTGGCGAGCAGGTCCTCGTGCAGGGCGCGCTCGATCAGCTCGATCACGCTGTCGCCGACCGGCTTGAAGCTCAGCATCCGCCGCATCACGGTGTTGCGGGTCGGCTGGGGCAGGTGGGCCATCACCTTGGCGGCCGCCGCGGGCTTGAGGCGCGACAGGACCAGGGCCGCCGTCTGCGGATGCTCCTTGACGAGGTAGCTCGCGATCACGCCCTCGGGCACCGTGGCCAGGCGCTCCCAGACCGAGCGGGTGGCATCGCCCCGGACGTCGGCCAGGATCTCGGCGATCTGGTCGGCGGGCAGCAGGCCGGTGAGCAGCTTCTCCACCTCCGAGGTCGTGCCGACCAGGCGGCCGTCGGCGGCGAATTCGTGGGAGAACATCTCGACGATGTCGTCGAGCTGGTGGGCGCTGACGGTGCCGAGCTGGGTCGCCGAGCGCGTGATGCGCTTGATCTCCTCGGGTTCGAAATACTTCAGCAGGCGTCCGGCCGCGGGCTTGCCCATGGCGAGCAGCAGGGCCGCGACCTCGTCCACGGGGTTGAGGTGCCGATGGACAGCCTGCGTCCGGTGGGGAATCGGCACGCTCGCCACGGTTTCGTCCTCAGCCGTTCTGGCCGGCATCGGCCGGACCGACGATCTCGGTCAGGGAGACGCCGAAGCGGGAATTGTCCTCCTCCACCACCACGATCTCGCCCCGGGCCACGACCCGGCCGTTGACCGTGACGTCGACGGGCTCGCCGACCCGGTGGTCGAGGGGCACGATGGCGCCGCGCCCGAGCTTCATCAGGTTGGCCACCGGCATCGTCGCCGAGCCGAGCACCACCTGGATCAGCACCGGGATGCGCAGGATCGAATCGAGGTTGCGGCCGTCGCCGATGCGCGCGTCCGCCACCTCCGGCCCGGCCCCGGCGGGGGAGACGGTCGGGAAGACC
>NZ_JBYSXL010000057.1:12881-30406 GCF_058782155.1 Methylobacterium sp. FW306-05-D | reverse complement strand
GCCCGCCCCGAGGCGGATGGTGCCATCATGGCGCTCGACGACCCAGCGCGCCAGGGCCAGTCCGATGCCGAAGCCGGCCTCTCCCGTCGGGCTGTCGCGGCGGAAGCGCTCGAACAGCCCGTCGCCGAGATCGGGAAAGCCCGGCCCGTCGTCGGTGATGGTCACGCCCACGCGCCCCCCCTCCGTCGGCGCCAGGGCGACCACCACCCGGGTGAGCCCGGTGGCATGGCGCAGGGCGTTGTCGATCAGGCTCTCGACCACCTGGCGCAGCCATTCCCGGTCGGCGAGCAGGATCGGGTCGGCGTCGGCGGGATCGAGGCTCAGGTCCACGCGCCGGCGGGCGGCCTCGGAGGCCATGCCGTCGACGGCGTCGGCGAGGATCTCCCCCGCGCCCACCGGCCGGCGGTCGAGCTCGATCTGGCCCGATTCGGAGCGGGCGACGCGCAGCAGGTCCTCGACCCGGCGCTTCAGGCCCAGCGCGCGCTTGCGGATGGTGGCGAAGACCGGGGTGACGTCGCGCTGGCGCGCGGCCGCGCGGGCGGCGATGTCGCACTCGCCGAGGATGACCGTGAGGGGCGTGCGCAGCTCGTGGCTGACATCGGCGAAGAAGCGCCGGCGCGAGCGGTCCACCGCCTCCAGCCGGGCATTGGCGGCGCGTAGGTCGAGGGTGCGGGCCGCCACGGTGTCCTCCAGGGCCGCGCGGTCGGCGGCGAGGCGGCCCTCGCGCCGGGCGAGGCGGGCGGCCATGCGGTTGAAGTTCGCCACAAGCAGGCCGAGCTCGTCGCGGGTGGCCACCGAGAGGCGGGTGTCGAGCTCGCCCCGGCCCACGGCGCCGGCGGCGCGGCGCACCGCCTCGATCCGGGCCAGGACGGGGCGGGTCACCGCCCGGTACAGCAGGAGCACGATGGCGAGCGCTCCCGCCACGGCGGCCAGCGAGGCGACCCGCAGGGTGCTGGAGAGCGCGCGGGCCGCGTCCGAGCCGGCGATCATCGAGCGCCGCTCCACCTCGATCAGGAAGGAGAGGGGCTGCCCGGTCATGGCGCCGAAGCCGTTCAGGGCGCCCCGGATCGCCGCCTTGCGCGACTCGTCCTCGGACTGGCGCAGGACCTGGGCCACCTGCCGGTCGAGGACCGCGCGCGCCGCACGCAGCTGCGCCAGGGGCCGGGTCCGAGAGGCGTATTGCGTCCGGTCGAGGGGGTCGTCGCTCGACGCGATCGAGCGACCCAGGGCCTCGTCCACCGCCACCAGGGCCCGGTCGACATTGGTGCGCGCCACCGCCAGCCCCTCCGGCTGCGCGTCCGGGTTGCTCACCGCCTCCAGGGCGGCGAGGCCGTACTGGGTCATGCGCCCCGACAATTCGACGAGGAGTTCCAGGCGTCCCTGCGCCGCGAGCGTCCGGTCGATGGTGCGCTCGGCCGCGTTGATCGAGGCGAGAACCCCGAGGGCGGCCAGGACGACGAGGAGCGCGGTGGCGCCGAGGAGCAGCGCGAACCGGACCTTCAGCGAGCGCATGGTTCTGCCAGCCTATCCTGCGTTCGTCCCGACGCGTTCCGCGGCCTGCCGGAGGCGCCGCCCTGCCGGATGCGCCGATCCGTTCCGTCCCCGGCAGGATCTCTAGGCCGAGCTCCGCCGGAGAGGCAAGGCGACGGGGTTCGGCCGACGCCTCCGACGCTTACCCGCGCCCGTTCAGAGGTCGCGCGGCTGGCTGCCCCGGACGGCGCAGCGCCACTTGGTGACGTGCCATTCGGGGTGCTCCTCCTGCCACTTGGCGATGGCGCTCTGGGAATTGCGCAGGCAGACGACGGGGCTGCGCGCCTCGTAGGAGAGGTCGATCTTGTCCTCGCGGCATTGCGAGGGCTGCGACAGGAGGCAGATCGAGAGCAGGATGAGCATCGGTGACGCCGGGTTCGCGCGGGGGAGGCGCGGGAGGCCGGCACTATGCTGCCATCCCGCGGCCGACGAAGGTCGTCCGATCGGGAGAATTGTGCAAGTCCGGCGGCCGGACCCACCGGACTCGTGATGGCGGGGCGGCCCTCAGGCCCCCCCCCCCCCCCCCGCCACCCAGAGCTCGCCCTTGCCCAGGGTCGCGAGATCGCCCGAGTAGCGGGTCAGCGCCCCGGCCGCGAGGTCGGCATGCGCCGGGCTCAAGGGGCGGAGCGAGCGGGCGAGCAGGCGCAGGAACACGAGATCGTGCGTGCCCGTCTCGACGAAGCTCGGGGCCAGGGCCCCGACCGCGCCGGCCAGGATGGTGCCCCGGCGCATGCCGTAGCCGGGATGGTCGCCGAGGCTCCGGGCCGCGATGGTGCCGGCGATCATGCGCGCGCCCGCATGGGCGCCGGCCCGGCCCACCAGAATCAGGCCGCGCCGCATACGGTCGCCGAGATAGTCTCCGGCCGATCCGTGGATCACCAGGGTGGCGCCGTCGAGCCCGGCCTTGGCCGCGTAGAGCGCCCCGCCGGCATGGTCGCCGGCATCGCCCTCGATGGTGATGGTGCCGCCGGTGGCGCCCGATCCCGCGAAGGGGCCGGCCGAGCCCGTGACGATGACGGAACCGGACTGCATGCCCGCGCCGAGGCGCTGGCCGACATCCCCCGCCACCCGGATGCGGCCGCCGCCGAGCGCGGCGCCGACCCGGTCGAGGCGCGACGAACCGCCCTCAATGACGAGCTCGTCCGAGCCGTCGAGCGCGAGGGTGAAGCAGTCGCCCAGCGTCAGGCCGCGCCGGCTGGTGCCGACCGGGAGCCTGGCCGCCTCGGCCTCGCTGAGGCCGCTCAGGGAGAGCGGGTTGACGTGCAGGAGGTCGAGCCGCTCCGGCGGCTCCTGGCGCAGGGTCAGGGTGCTCATGCGGCTCCGGCCTCGCTGCTGCCCGGCTCCTTCGAGAGCAGGTTCTTCAGGTGATAGTGGTGGCGGCCGAGATTGCCGCCGTAATTGCCGGCCGTGACCGCGACGAGGCCGTGGGCGGCCCCCGCCTCGGTCGCCGCGTGCAGGGCCGCGCGCATGGATTCCGCGACGGCGTCGGAGGTCAGCGCGTCGATGACGATCTCCAGGACGACGCCGACCTCGGCCGAGAGTTCGGTGCCGGCCCGGCCCTTCAGGGTCGGGCAATAGGCGTCGTTGGTCGACGCCATCATGCCCTTGGTGCGCGCGCCCACCTTCGAGCCGGAGCGGACGATGCCGCCGGGGAAGGGCAGGATCGCGCCGGACACCGCGCGGGCGGCCTCGACCGCGATCTCGGCGACCTTGAGGGTGTCGGCGTGCTTGCGACCGAGGAACAGCAGGTTGCCGCCGCCCACCGCGCCGTCCACCGCGCGGACGAAGTCCTCGCACAGGAACTCGCCGTCCATGACGGGGATGCGCCAGTAGCGCCGGGCCTTGCCGGTCACCGGGTCGGTCAGGCGTTTCGCCACGGCGAAGCCGTCGCCGAAATAGCGGATCGCGCCGCCGAGCTTGATCTTCGTCGGCCCGTCGACACCGGCGTAGCAGGCGGTGCCCGGGCAGGTGAGGATGCACTGGCCGACCCGCTTGAGGAGCTGGTCCTTGAGGCCGTTCGGCTCGAAGCCGAACAGCAGGACGCGCACGCCGGGGCGCCCGTCCGGGGTCTCCTCGGGCGAGAGCTCGCAGTCGATCCCGGCCTCGGCGCCGCAGCCGATCACCGAGGTGGCGAAGCCCGTCATCACGGTGGCGGCGATCATCGCCCACTTGGCCGTGTCGTTGGTGATGATGATCGCGGTGCCGGCGACGTCGAACGCCTCCGCGAAGGTGTCGATCACCGGGATGCCGTTGAGGGTGAGTTCCGTCATCTCAGTCACCGGTCCCCACGCCACGCACGATTCAAGTCCGACAGACGTCTCAGCTCCGACATGCGACCTCCGCGAACACGTCCGGCTTCGGGAAGGCCTCGTCGGGCACCGCGAAGCTCTTGAGGCCGGTGCCGAAGCGGTCCTGCAGGTAGGTCTCGGAGCGGGCCACCATCGCCTTGTCGGCTTCGACGGCGAGTTCCAGGGTGCGGCCCGAACGCCAGGCCACGACCTCGCCGTCCTCCACGATGGTCTCGCCGTCCTTGAGCACCAGCCTGGCGCGGGCGAACATCGCGGTGCGGTTCGGGTCGTCGCGATAGATCGCGACGTCCGCCCGGGCCCCCTCGCGCAGGTGGCCGCGGTCGGCGAGGCCGAGGAGCTTGGCGGGGCCCGAGCGGGTGAGCTGGGCGATCTCCGAGAAGCTGTACTCGCGCTCGATGGCGCCGAGGCCGGAGCGCTCGGCGATGACCTTGTGCAGGCCAGCGATCTCGCGGTCGCGCTCCTCCTTGTCCATCAGGAAGTGGATGATGCGGGGGTAATCCGTGAACGGGCCGCCGTTCGGGTGGTCGGTGGTCAGGATGGTGCGCTCCGGCTCCTTGGACAGGAGCATCAGCTCGAGGCCGATCGCCCATTGCAGGGAGCTCACCGCCCCGCGCGGCTTGTAGAGGAACGGCACCACGCCGCCGCCCTCCGCGTCGCCCGCGGTGACGATCCACTTCTTCGGATTGGCGCCCTTGCGGCCGGCGAACTGGCGCAGGATGTCGAGGGAGATCGTCACGGTCTGGCCGAAGGCGACCTGGCCGACGTCGTAGGTCGCGTTCGGGTGCGCCTCCATGGCCTGCGTGATGCGCTCGGCCGCCGAGCGGAAGCCGCCGGTGAGGGGGTTCTCCGGATCGGCGACGCCGTAGGCGTAGAACTGGGCGTGGGCGAAGTGGATGCGCCGGCCTTCCGCCGCCTCCAGGGTCGCCACGAAGGACTCGTCCGCCCCCGGGATGCCGAGGTTGTTGCAGTGGACGTGGAGCGGGTGCGGCACGCCGATCTCCTCGACCGCGTCGAGGAGGGCGCCCATGATCTTGCGGGTGGAGAGGCCGTAGACCGGGATCTCGTCGTCGAGGCTGAGCTTCAGCATCCCGTCCTTGAAGGCCGAGGCGCCGCCCGCGTTGATGCACTTGACGCCGAGGCCCCGCGAGGTCGCCACCGAGAGGGCGACGAGGTCGCGCACCGCCGCCTTGCCCTCGCGCGCCCGCAGGAGCTGGAGCAGGTGGTCGTCGTTGCCCATCACCGTGAGGGCGCCGCGGTCGAGGAGCGGGATGTCGGCGAGTTCGAGCTGCGTCGCCAGCGCGTTGGCGGGCGGCATCGCGGGCTCGACCGCCAGGGTGTAGCCCATCCGCGCGTAGTTCGCGCCGATCCAGGCGGCCGAGCCGCCCGCATGGGCGAAGGGGTGGCCCTCGGGCGCGGCCTCGCTGGCGTAGAGCTCGGGCAGGAGGAGCCGGCTCATCACCACGTTGCCGCCGGCGATGTGCGAATGTACCTCGACGCCGCCCGCCATCACCACGCAGCCGGTGGCGTCGATGGTCCGGTCGGGCGCGCGGTCGGAGGCGGCCACCACCCGGCCGTCCTCGATCCAGACCTCGCCGACCGCGTCGCGGCCGGCCGTCGGGTCGACGACCCGGCCTCCGTGAATCCGGATCAGCATGCGGCGGCCTTCTTCTGCGTGAGGCGGTCTTGGATGGCGGTGAGGATGCCGGCCGCGCTGAGCTCGGCGGTCTGGCCGGAGGCCGGCGCATAGGTGATCGCGGCCCGGCGCTCGTCCCACAGGCTGCCGCCGGCGGTCTCGCCGGGCACGCCGACCGCGAAGACCACGTCGGCGACGTCGCCGCTGGCGTCCGGGCTGCCGACGCCCACGATGGCGATGCTCGGCAGGGACCCGAGCCAGTCGGGACGGGGAGCGGGGAGGGAGGCGAGCCAGAGGGCGGCGTCGGCCTCGCCGGCGGCGACCTGGCGGGCGCTGTCGAAGCGCCAGGGATCGTGCTCGGGCACATGGCGGCCGAAGCCGACGCGGGGCGCCTGGCCCGTGGTCCAGGCGGCGAGCTGCAGGAGGGCGCGGCCCTGGAACGGGTCGGAGAGGGAGAGCCCGAAGAAGCGCGTGACCTCGTTGAGGTCCTTGATAAGCCCCGTGAGCATCTCGACGCCGAGCTCGCCGATCTCGGCCGGGTCGTAGAGGACGACGCCGTACTGCGCGGCGGCGAGGCGCTTGGCGAGGTCGGCATAGGCGGCCTCCCCGGCGAGATGGCCCTTCAGGAAGGCGCGCAGGTGCGCGATCGAGACCGCGAGGCCGCCCGTCTCCGCCGGATAGGCCACGTGGCGGGTGGCGCCGTTGCCCGGGCCGCCCAGGGACAGGATCATCCGTTCGGAGCCGGCGGCGCGGCCGCGGGTCGCCTGCGAGCCGGCGATGTCGCCGACGATCGGGCGGTCCCAGGGCGCGTTGCCGACGATGAGGACCGCATCGGCCCGTCCGACGGCCTCGGCCGGCGTCGTCGTCATGGCGCCGCCGTGGCTGAGGGGGCCGAGCTCGGCATAGAGGCTCGGGCCGGCCACGGGATCGACGGAAGCGCCGATGGCATCGGCGAGGTGGTAGGCCGCGCGCACTGCGCTCAACTCGGCGCAGAGACCCGCCAGGACGGCATTCTGCGCTGAAGCGAGGAGCGTGGCGGCGGCCTCCACCGCCGCATCCGCATCCGTCGCACCACCCTTCACCCAGGCCGCCATGCGTTGCACCTTGGAAAATCGAGGGCCCGGCGCGCACCGTGTTCGGCGTCGCGCGCGGCGGGACTGAGCCAGTCCATGTCGTTGGGGCGGCACGTTTGCATCGCCGCCGCCTGGCAGGCAACCCCCTTGAGTCGCACCGGGCGAATCGGGACGCCGCCACCGCGCCGGGAGATTTGCCCGACGCGCTTGCGACGGGTCGGCGCTCCGTGGGAGAAGCCGGCGGCGCGGAATTCGCGGCCCGCCGGGGCACGAGGCCGTACGGAACGGAGAGGACGGGTCGCGATGGAGGGGATCGACGTGATGCGGATCCCGGGCGGGCCCGGCGAGCCCGGCACCGGCCTTCGCGTGCACGCCCCGGCCCGCCTGCATTTCGGCTTCCTCGACCTGCATGGCGGCCTCGGGCGGCGCTTCGGCAGCATCGGCCTCGCCCTCGACGCCCCCGCCGTGACCCTGACGGCACGGCCGGCCGAACGCCTCGACGTGACCGGCCCGGAGGCGCGCCGCGCCGCCGCCTACGCCCTGGCCGCCGCCGGCCATCTCGGCATCGCCGGGCACGCCGCGCTCACCATCGAATCCGCCATCCCCGCCCATGCGGGCTTCGGCTCCGGAACCCAGCTGGCGCTGAGCGTGGCGGCGGCTTTGGCCGGCCTCGCCGGGCGGCCCTTCGCGCCGGAGGATTTCGCCAACGCCCTCGACCGGGGCAACCGCTCGGGCGTCGGCCTCGCCGCCTTCACGCAGGGCGGCCTCATCGTCGATGGCGGGCGCGACCCCGAGGGCAACCCGCCCCCGGTCATCGCCCGGCTGGCCTATCCGGAGGCCTGGCGCGTCGTGCTGATCCTCGACACCGGCATGACCGGCGTCCACGGCACCCGCGAGGTCGCGGCCTTCCGCGACCTGCCCCGCTTTCCGGAAGCCCAGGCCGCCGAGATCTGCCGCATCGTGCTGATGCAGGTGCTGCCCGCCGCGGTCACCGCCGAGCCGGAGGGGTTCGGCGCCGGCATCACCCGCATCCAGCAGCTGATCGGCGACCACTTCGCCCCCCACCAGGGCGGACGCTTCGCCAGCCCAGCCGTGGCCGAGGCGCTCGCCGCCATCGCCGAACTCGGGATCGTCGGCTACGGCCAGAGCTCGTGGGGGCCGACCGGCTTCGCCCTGGTGCCCTCCGAGGCCGAGGCCCGCGCCCTGGTGGGCATGGTGCAGCGGCCGGGCCCCCTGAAATTCCTGGTGGCGCGGGGCCGCAACACCGGCGCGACGGTCACCGCGCTTTAAGACGACGTCCTGTAGACCCGAGCCTCGGGCCGCCCGAATCGGGACGGCTTTGACAATTCGACGCCTCGGCGCACGATCGGGCCGCGTCACAGCACGAAGGGAGTCCGACGATGGCCCGCTCGATCCTGCACATGATCACGCCCCTGAAGCACATGAGCCCGTTCGACGTGAACATGGCCGCGGATGCGGGCTTCGAGACCATCGCCACCTACGCGAACGCGACGCTCGCCGACGTGACGACGCTGGTCCAGGATTCGATCTTCTCGCGCGCACCCCAGGACGGCGTGCGCACCGGGATCTTCATCGGCGGCAAGAACGCCGAGGAGGCCCTCGACATGGTGGACCGGGCCAAGAAGGCCCTGGTGCCGCCCTTCGCCAACCACATCTTCGCCGATCCGGCCGGCTCCTTCACCACCGGCGCCGCCATGGTCGCCGAGGTGACCCGCGCCCTGAAGGCGAAGTTCGACACCGGCCTCGAGGGCAAGCGCATCGTCATCTTCGGCGGCGCCGGGGTGGTCGCCTACGTCGCCGCGGTGATCGGCGCCCTGCACGGCGCCAAGGCCGTCCTCGTCGGCCATGACGGCGAGGAGCGCGTCAGCAAGATCGCCAACACCATGCGCTGGCGCTTCGACGTCGCGGTCGAGGCGGTGGACGGCTCCACCGTGGCCGCCCGGCGTGCCGCCATCGCCCACGCGGACGTCATCCTCTCGGCCGGCCCGGCCGGCATCCCGATCCTCACGGCGGAAGACCTCGAATCCGCCCCGAACCTGCTCGTCGCCTCGGACGTCAACGCCGTGCCGCCCGCCGGCATCGCCGGCATCGACGTCAACGCCATCGACGTGCCCCTGCCGACCGGCCGGGGCGTCGGCATCGGCGCGCTGGCGGTGGGCAACGTGAAGTACCAGACCGAATCCCGCCTGTTCCGCCGGATGCTGGAATCCCAAGAGCCCCTCTGCCTCGATTTTCGCGACGCCTACACCCTGGCCGTCGAGGTGGCGGGCTGAGGGCGGACCCGCCGGGGCCGGACCCCGGACAGACCCTCCTCATCGCCGCCCAGTCCGGCCGCGCCCTCGCCCAGGCGGCGCGGCGGGCGGCCCTCTCACCCCTCGTGCTCGACCTGTTCGGCGACGCCGACACCCGGACCCTCGCCGCGGGCTATCGGCAGGCGGACGGGCGCTTCGGCGCAGGCCGCCTCGGGGGCGAGGCCGTCCTCAAGGCCCTCGACGCCCTCGCGGCCGAGGCGTCCGCGCCGCCCCTGGGCCTCGTCCTCGGCAGCGGTTTCGAGGCCGCCCCCGACCTGATGCGGGCCATCGCGGGACGCCATCGCCTCCTCGGCGCCGGCCCGGATTGCGTGGCCGCCCTCAAGGACCCCTTCGCCTTCGCGGCGCTCTGCCGGGATCACGGCGTTCCGCACCCGGCCGTCTGCCGCGATCCCGTGCCGGACCGCGGCGCCTGGCTCCTCAAGCGGGCCGGGGGCTCGGGCGGCACGCATATCCGGCCGGCGCCGGGCGGACCCGCACCGGCGGGGGCCTATTTCCAGGCGCGGGTACCGGGGCGGGCCGTGTCGCTGGCGATCCTGGCCGACGGCGCCGCGATCCGGGTGACGGGCGTCACCGAGCAATGGAGCGCCCCGTCGCCCCTGCAGCCCTTCCGCTATGCCGGTGCCCTGGAGCGGGCGCGCCACGAGCCGCCGGTGCTGGCGCCTGGGCTGTCGGCGGCGATGGCGGCCGGGATCGCACGCCTGGCCGCGGCCACGGGCCTCAGGGGCCTCGCCAGCGCCGACTGCCTCGTGGACGGGCAGGCCTGGTGGCTCACCGAGATCAACCCGCGCCCCGGCGCCACCCTCGACGTCCTGGACCGGCGCCCGACGCCGCTCCTCGCCCAGCACATCGCCGCGAGCCTGGGCCACCTGCCGGAGCCGGAGCCCGCACCGATGGATGCGGCGGCCACGGAAATCTGCTACGCGGCCAGCGGCTACGCGCCGATGCCGCCGATCTCCTGGCCGGATTTCGTGCGCGACCGCCCAAGACCCGGCACCACGGTGGCGCGCCACGCGCCGCTGTGCACCCTGTTCGCCACAGGGCCGGACTCGGCCGCCACGAGAGCGATGTTGCGAAGCCGGGCCGCCGAACTGCGGACCCTGCTCGCCCTGACGGAGGGACACCCATGACCACCAGCCCGAGCGGCGCGAAATTCCCGTTTCCGAGCGTCAACGCCCTGACCGCCCCCCTGGTGGAGCGGCTGGTCGCCGATGCCGAGGCCCTGCGGCTGTCCGTGACCACCGAGAACGGCGCCCGCATGGTCGATGCCGGCGCCAGCGTGCGCGGCTCCATCGAGGCCGGGCGCCGCATCGCCGAGATCTGCCTCGGCGGCCTCGGCACCGTCTCGATCGCCCCCTCCGGCCCGATCGCGTCCTGGCCCTACTCGGTGATCGTGCACGCCGCCGATCCGGTCATCGCCTGCCTCGGCAGCCAGTATGCCGGCTGGTCGCTGGCCGACGAGACCGGGGATTCCGGCTTCTTCGCCCTCGGCTCCGGCCCCGGCCGCGCCGTCGCGGTGGTGGAGGACCTCTACGGCGAGCTCGGCTACAAGGACACCGCGACCCAGACCGCCCTGGTGCTGGAGGCGGCCGGCGGCCCGCCGGCCTCCGTCGTCGCCAAGGTGGCCGAGGCCACCGGACTGAGCCCTGAGCAGCTGACCTTCATCTACGCCCCGACCCAGAGTCTCGCCGGCTCGACCCAGGTCGTCGCCCGCGTCCTCGAGGTCGCCCTGCACAAGGCCCATACCGTCGGCTTCGACCTGCACAGAATCGTCGACGGCATCGGCTCCGCCCCGCTCTCGCCGCAGCACCCGGACTTCATCCAGGCCATGGGCCGCACCAACGACGCCATCATCTACGGCGGCCGCGTGCAGCTCTTCGTCGAGGCCGACGACGCCGACGCGCAGCAGCTCGCCGAGCAGGTGCCCTCGTCGAACTCGGCCGATCACGGCGCGCCCTTCGCCGACATCTTCGCCCGGGTAAACGGCGACTTCTACAAGATCGACGGCGCGCTCTTCAGTCCCGCCGAGGTCATCGTCACCTCCGTCACCACCGGCAGGAGTTTTCGCGGCGGCAAGCTGATGCCGGAGCTGGTGGAAGCCTCGTTCCGGTAGGAACGGCGCTCGAACCCTCCCCCCACAGACCTCGGGCATGCCCGTGGTCTGCCTTCGAGCGCTCACGTCGGGCGGGCCCGACGTGAGGTGGGGGAGGGCGGTCGCGGAGCGACCGGGAGAGGCGTGACCTCTCGGATACGGCCGCTCCCCGCATCCGTGCCGCGGCACGGGCCCCCTTCTCCCGCACGGGGAGGAGGGTTTCACGTCGAGGTTTGCGAAGAACAATGCGGATCGGGCTCGCGGCCGACAACGGCAACTGGCACAAGGCGCGCCTGAGGGCCGCCCTCGAACAGCTCGGCGCCGCGCCGGTGCTGTTCTCCATGGCCGACGTCGCGGTGGTGACGGGCGGCCCCGAGCCCCTGCGGGTGCCCGGCTTCGAAACCCTGCCGGACGGCGTCCTCCTGCGCACCATCGCGGGGGGCACCTTCGAGGCGACCACCATGCGCCTCGGCGTGCTGCACGCCCTGGTCTCGGCCGGCACCATCGTGTGGAATTCCCCCGGCGCCATCGAGCGCTCCGTCGACAAGGCGATGACGAGCCTGCTCGTCGACCGCGCCGGCCTGCCGACCCCGGAGACCTACGTGCTCTCGAAGCGCGAGGCCGCCGCCGAGATCGTGGCGCGGGAGGCCCGGCCCGGCCGTCCCCTGGTGCTGAAGCCGCTCTTCGGCTCGCAGGGCGAGGGCCTGCAGCTGATCGAGCGCCCGGAGGACCTGCCCGACGAGGAGGCGGTGTCCCGGGTCTACTACCTCCAGCGCTACATCGCCCGCAGCGACGGCCTCTGGCGCGACTACCGGGTCTTCGTCTGCGAGGGCCGGGCCATCGCGGGCATGATTCGCGAGGGCGACGGCTGGATCACCAACGTCCATCGCGGGGGCCGGCCCCTGGCCTGGGCGATGCCGCCCGCCGCCGCGGAGCTCGCCGAGCGGGCGGCGGCCGCGGTCGGCGTCGACTATTCCGGCATCGACCTCGTCGAGGACGGGCAGGGGGGCTACCTCGTGCTCGAAGTGAACTCGATGCCGGCCTGGTCCGGGCTGCAGCAGGTCACCGAGGTCGACATCGCGCTCGCCGTCGCCCGCGGCTTCCTCAACGCCGTGCGGGCCGCCCGTCCGCCCCGCCTCGTCGCGGCCCTCGGATGAGTGCGCCCGAGGCCGTCGCCGCCGCCTACCGGGCGAGCTGCCTCGACGAGCTCGACGCCCTGAAGCCCGGCAACGTCCACGCCTTCGCCGACGGCCACCGCATGGCGGTGGCGGATTTCGTGGCGAGCGCGGAGATCTCCAGCCCCGCCCTCGCCGAGGCCGGGGCACCGGTCGGCCGGCGGGTGCTCCGGGCGGTCGAGGCGACGATGGAGCGGGTCGGCCAGAACACCAATCTCGGCATCCTGCTCCTCTGCGCGCCCCTCGCCCGGGCGGCGGAGGCCGGCCCGCCCCTGCGCGCCGCCCTCGGGGCGGTGCTCGACGGCTTCGACGCCGCCGATGCCCGCGACGTGTACGCCGCGATCCGCCGGGCCAATCCGGGCGGCCTCGGCCGGGCCGAGCGCCACGACGTCACCGATCCGGCGGCCCCCGCCTCGCTCCGGGCCGCCATGGCGGAGGCCGCCCCGCGCGACGCCATCGCGCGGGCCTACGTCACCGGATTCGCCGACCTGTTCGCCATCGGCCTGCCGGCCCTGGCGGAAGCCCGGGCGCGGGGCTTGGCGCCGCCCTGGTGCACCACCGCCGTCTACCTCGCCTATCTCGCCCGGGTGCCGGACAGCCACGTGGCGCGCAAGCACGGCCCGGAGCGGGCGGAAGCCCTGCGCGCCGAGGCTGAGGCGCTGCTCGCCCTCGACCTCGCCACGGCCCCGGTGGACGTCCTGCTGGAGCGGGACCGGGCCTGGAAGGCGGCCCGACTCAATCCGGGCACCAGCGCGGACTTCACGGTGGCCACCCTGTTCCTCGCCCGCCTGCTCGAGACCGGGGCCTGAAATCGACCGTCCGGGCCTCATTTCCTCGCCGTTTGCGAAGGTTCCGGCGGGCGATGAATAAATTGCCAGGCTGCACGCCCCGCGTAGGGTTGTTCCCGGCAAGGCCCCAGAGTAGGGTCCGCGCCGCGATCCGGGCTAACCGGTCCGGTCCCTCGATGGACTGGACGCCGTGAACAAGGATAGCTGCCGACCGCGCCTGAAGCTCGGGAGCGGTCACGTCTTTTCAAGACTTTGGGAGAAACCCCACATGGCGAAGATCAACAAGGTTCTGGTCGGCGAGGCCCTCGTCGGTGATGGCAACGAGGTCGCCCACATCGATCTCATCATCGGACCGCGCGGTTCGCCGGCCGAAGCCGCCTTCTGCAACGGCCTCGTGAACAACAAGCACGGCTTCACCAGCCTGCTCGCGGTCATCGCGCCGAACCTGCCCTGCAAGCCGAACACCCTGATGTTCAACAAGGTCACCATCAACGACGCCCGTCAGGCCGTCCAGATGTTCGGCCCCGCCCAGCACGGCGTCGCCAAGGCCGTTCAGGATTGCGTGGCCGAGGGCACGATTCCCGCCGACGAGGCCGACGACCTGTTCATCCTGGTCGGCGTGTTCATTCACTGGGAAGCGGCCGACGACGCCAAGATCCAGAAGTACAACTACGACGCCGTGAAGCTCTCCATCGAGCGCGCCGTCAAGGGCGAGCCCACCGCCGCCGTCGTCACCGAGCAGCGCAACTCCGCGTCGCACCCCTTCGCGTCGAACGCTTAGATCGGGGGCAGTCCTGGGCAGAGCGCGCCTCCGCCCGCACCGCGGGGCCTGCTCCAGCGACTGGCTTCCATCTTCCTCGGACGATGAACACGACACGGGGCGGCCTTCGGGCCGCCCCTCTTCGTTCGAGACCCGGCGGCCTTCGGGCCGCCCCTCTCTTTTGCGCGGGCCCTCAAGCCCGCAGCGTCCCGTCATGGATCGCCGAGGCCACGAGGGCGCCGGCCACGCCGCGACTCCGCAGGGCCTCGAGATCCGCCGGGCCCCGCACCCCGCCGGCCGCGTAGAGGCGCGTCGCCGGGCTCGAGGCCGCCACCGCCGCCAGACGGGCGAGATCCGGCCCGGCCCCCACGCCGATCCGGCCCAGGGTCATCACGATGACGTCGCGCGGCCAGTGGGCCGGCGTCTCGTGCAGCGACGGGGGTCCCAGGCGCTCGCCGTCCCGCGTGTCGAGGGAGAACACCGCCCGGTCGCCCAGGGCGCGGACGAGGCCGGCATCCGCCTGGCTCTCGCTGCCGATCACCGGCCGGCCGAGGCCCATGCCGAGGAAGGCTTCGACGCCGGCGGGGTCCGAAAAGCCCGCATCGACCCAGAGGGTGGCGCCGGGGCAGGCGGCCGCGATGGCGTCGAGGCTCGCCGTGTCGGGAGCGGCTCCGTCGATGATCGCGTCGAGATCGGCCACGTAGAGGATCCGGGCCGGCACGGCCCCCAGGAGCCCGCGGGCCACCTCCGCCGGTGCCGATCCCTTTGCCAAGGGCGTGACGATCGGGGCATAGGAGGCGCGGTCCCCGGCCCGCGCCCGCACCACGGTTCCGTGGCGCAGGTCGAGCACCGGGATGATCTCGAATTCGTCCGCCCTCCGGCTCTCTCCCGCGTTCAGGCCCGCCCGTGACATCACCATCTGGATCTCCTGCATCTGGATACCCCGCCTCGGGATCCCCTGCCGTATCCCCCGGCACGCCGGTGATCGGCTGGGATCTCGGCGGGGTCCATGTCAAGGCGGCCCTGGTCCGCGACGGCCGCGTGGCCGCCGTGGTCCAGGCGCCCTGCCGCCTCTGGCGCGGCCTGCCCGCCCTGGACGAGACCCTGGCGCAGCTGCCCGACTGGGCGCGGGAACCGGCCGACCACGTCGTCACCATGACGGGGGAACTCACCGATTGCTTCGCCGGGCGCACCGACGGCGTGCGCCAGATCTCCGCCTGGGCCGCGGCGCATCTCGCCGGCCGGGTGCGGATCTATGGCGGCCGCTCCGGCCTGCTCGCGCCGGACGCCGCCGCCGCGCACGCCGCCGACATCGCCTCGGCGAACTGGCACGCCACCGCCGCCCTGATCGGCCGCCACGTCGCCGACGGGCTCCTCGTCGATGTCGGCTCCACCACCGCCGACCTCATCCCGATCGCGACCGGCGCGCCGGCGGCGGCCGGCTACAGCGACGCCGAGCGCCTGGAGACGGGGGAGCTCGTCTATACCGGGGTGGTGCGCTCGCACCTCGTGGCGCTGGCCGACCACGCCCCGTTCCGGGGCCGGCGCACCGGGCTGATGGCCGAGACCTTCGCCACGGCGGCCGACATCCACCGCATCCTCGGCGACCTGCCGGAGGGCGCCGACCAGCAGCAAAGCGTCGACCTCAAGGGCAAGTCGATCCCCGAGAGCGAGACCCGCCTCGCCCGCATCGTCGGCCGCGACCGCGACGAGGGCAGCGCCGCCGAGTGGCGCACCCTGGCGGCGCATTTCGCGGAGTGCCAGTTGCGGCTGCTGCACGATGCGGCGGCCCTGGTGCTGTCGCACCGGATGCTGCCGGCGGAGGCACCCGTGGTGGTGTGCGGCGCCGGCCGCTTCCTCGCCGAACGGCTGGCCGCGCGCCTCGGGCGGCCGGCCCTCGCCTTCACCGACCTCATCGCCGGCCGCCTCGCCGCAGGCGGAGCCGACTGGGCCTCCACCTGCGGCCCCGCCGTCGCCGTGGCGCTGCTGGCCGCCGACCCGTCCTGATCCCCTGGAGAGCCCCCGCGCATGAGCACGCCGCAGAAACTCGCCCGCATCCTCGCCAGCCGCTCCGGCGGCGGCATCGAACTCGCCCTCGCCACCGAATCCGGCCAGACCCTGCGGGTGCTGGCGACGCCGGACCAGATCGACATGCTGGTGGACGAGCTGGAGGACATCCTGAACTCGCCCGAGGGACCCGACGCCCCGGAGCCGCCTGCGGCGGCGTGAGGCCGGCCCCTACCGCAAAAAATCCCCGAAGGCCCGGGGCCCGTCCGGGACCTTGATCTCGCCCGTCACCTTCAACGTGGTCGCGTCGATCACGCTCAGGGTGTTCGAGCCCCAGTTCGCCACGATCAGGCTGCGGCCGTCGCGGGCGGCGGCGATGCCCTCGGGGTGGTCGCCGACCTCGATGGCGGCGACGTTGGTGAGGGTCTTCAGGTTGAACACCGTGACGGTGCCCGAATACTGGTCGGTGACGAAGCCGCGCGGGCCGGCCAGCGCGACGACGTAGGGCCGCTCGCCGGTGGTGACCCGACCGAGCTCGTGCCGGCCGGGCACGTCGATCACCGAGACGTCGTTCGAGGTCACGTTGGCGGTGTAGGCGCGGGCGCCCTCGGCATCGAGGGTGATGCCGAACGGATGCCGGCCCACCGGGATCTTCCGGACTTCCCGGGCCGTGGCCACGTCCACCACCGAGACCGAATCGCCCTCGCGGTTGGCCACCAGGAGGGTGGCGCCGTCGGGGGTCACGGCGAGGCCGGAGGGCGAGGCGCCGACCTGGATCTCGGTGTCGAGGCGCGCGCCGTCGGGCGAGACCACGAAGACGCGGCTGCCGTACCAGTCGGCCACGTAGACCGCGCCGGATTTCGGGTTGACCGCGATGCCCAGCGGCCCGCCGGGCAGCGCGAGGGTGCCGGTCACCGTGCGGGTGGCGAGGTCGACCACGGCGAGGCCCGGCGCCTCGGGGCGGGTGACGTAGGCGGTCCGGCGGTCGGGGGAGAGGGCGATGCCGGCGGGCGCGCCGTCGATCGGCACCTGCGCGGCCACGCTGCCGGCCTCGAGATCGACGATCGCCAGGGTGTTGGCGCCCTGCGCGGTGACGAGGGCCTCGTCGGCCCGGGCCGGGGCGCCGAGCAGGGCGAGGCTCAGGAGGAGAGGGCCGGCGAAGCGCCGGCCCGTCCCCGTTCGCGCTGCGATCAAGAACCGCTCTTCTCGATCTTGGCCTTCAGGGCGTCGAGGCCGATGCGGTAGAGACCGCGCACGGCCTTCTGCGAGGCCTCGTCGTTCAGCTCGGGCGGCGGATCGTTATTCATGTAGCCGCGGTAGAAGGCGCCGTCCCAGGCGACCTTGGACTTGCCGCCGCCGGCATCCTCGACCTTGAGGGTGGAGGAGTAGTCGTTCACCGGCAGGGTCTTCACGTCGACCTTGGTGATCCGGTACGAGTAGCTCATCTTCTCGGCGGAGTACTTGTACAGTTCCTCCTCCACCGTGGCGCCGCCCTTGAGCGTCAGCGTCCGGGTGGCCTTGACCTCGTTGCCGCCCTTGCCCTCGGTCTTCTCCACCGGCGGCAGCCAGCTCATGTCCTGGAAGTTGCCGATCACGGCCCAGACCTTGTCGGGCGCCGCATTGATCTCGACGGTCTCCTCGACCTTCTTGCGGGTCGGGCCGTGCGCCTGGGCGCCGAACGACACGACGGCGAAGGCCGCCACGGTCGCCAGAGTAAGTAGCTTCATCGGGTCCTCGTTTCCTCGGGAAAGCACGGTCTAGGGTGCTGGGGGGGAACGCTCGAGGATGCGGTCGTGGGGGGGGGGGGGGGGGGGGGGGGGGGGGGGGG
>NZ_JBYSXL010000057.1:0-12871 GCF_058782155.1 Methylobacterium sp. FW306-05-D | reverse complement strand
GCCGAGGGCCGCGGCGACCTTGTCCTCGATCCAGTCCCAGGCCTCGCGCTCGGCGGGCCCGGCGGTCTTGGCGATCGCGATGGCGTGGTAGCGCATCTCGGTCAGGATCTTGTCGGGCTCCAGCATGTGCAGGCGGGTGGAGAGGATCGCCGCCTCCAGCACCGCCGCCTGCGCCCTGTTGTAGCCGATGAAGGGGACATGCGCCGCCGCGTGGACCATCCGTCCCCGGTAACGGGGTCGCACGGGATCGTCCTCGATCGCCGCCACCTCGAACTCGGCATGGCCGAAGCTCTCGGCGAGGCGCCGCCCGGCAATCCGTTCGCAGGGCAGGGTCGCCCAGTCGCGCCGACCGGTCACCGCCCCGGCGATCACCCGCACGTCGCTGGGGCTGGAGGCGGCGAAGACCGGGTTGTCGGCGAGATTGAGGATGGTGGGGGAGGGCCGGAACGGCGCCAGGATCCAGTCCTGGCCGTCCTGGATCAGCCCGAACGGCACGAGGTGCAGCGTGCCGTCGCGGGCGGTGGTGGTGACGACAGTCTCGAGGATCAGCGGCACGGGATCAGGCCTTTCCCGCGGGGGCGGACCGGTCCGCCGGGGCGGATTCGTCGGGGACGAACTTGCCGCAGACGATGCGGCCGCCGCCCTCGGCGGGCGTCTCCGAGATCGCGTCGGCGGCCCGGGTCTCGCCCGATCCCGTCGTCTCGGGGGCCGCCGCGCCGGCCTCGGGCGGCGTGGCGTCGCGGGCCGCGATCCCGGCCGCGGCGGGGCCGGAATGCTTCGTGTGGCCGGCCTTCTTGAAGGCGGTGGTGTCCTCCGCCTCGGCATCGGCCGCCGCCCCCCAGGCCAGGGGCTCGTCCTGCACGTAGCGCTTGCCCAGGCGCCAGGCGGTCTCGGCCTTGGTCAGCTCTCCGCCGAGATAGAAGGCGTGGGCGCCGTCGCTCGCCACGTCGCCGGTCCTCTGGAGGTCGGAGAAGAAGGCCATCGCGTCGGTGCCGGTCGCGTGGAGATCGCGGTTGAAGAGGTGGATGCCGTCCTCGGCCACGGCGATGCGGTAGTTCGGGTCCTTCACCTCGGCCGCCTGCATCGCGATCTCATCCGGGGTCTGCACGTAGGGCCGCTTGTCGTGGAGGGCCAGGAGCGCGCGCCCGTAGCCCTTGGGCAGGGCCGAATCGGCGCGGGCCGCGAACATCACCCGGCGGGCGGCGTCGTGCTCCTCCACGGTCCGGCGGGTGTGGTTCGAGACCTGGACGATCAGCACGTTGCGGATGGCGAGCTCGGAGCACATCCCCACCAGCAGGGCGGTGACGCCGAGGCTGTCGGCCTCGGTGAGCTCAGTGAGGTTGCCGGTGCCCATCATCATCTCGATGCCGGGCCAGCGCTTGCGCGTCTCGTGGTAGCGGGTGATCGAGTCCACGAAGCCGAAATGGATCGGCTCCAGGATCGGGTCGGCCATGTAAGGCCGGCCCGCCTTCTCCATGCGCTCGATGGCGCGGTCGAGGGAGGGCAGGTCGTCGGGGCGCACCGGCACCAGCACCGGCACCGCGTCGGTCTCGAAGGCGAGATCCAGGGTCTGCTCGTTGAGGCTGAGCAGGAAATCGGCCCCCGCCCGGGCGCCCCGGGTCAGCTCGTCGAGGGAGAACGAATCGACGCTGACCTTGAGCCCGGCGCCTTTCAAGAGGCGCACGCAGTCCTCGAGATGCGGGAACTCGGTGTCCGGCAGGCCGCCGAGGTCGATCACGTCCGCGCCGCGCCGGGCCAGATCGAGGCCCTTGGCCAGGATCTGGTCGGGCGTCATCTTCGAGGCGTCGACGATCTCGGAGAAGATGCGCAGGTCGTGGCGGGAGAGATCGACCGTGCGCCCGGCAAGCCCGAGATAGGCCGGCAGGTCGACGATCTCGTCGGGGCCGCGCTCCACCGGCAGGCCGAAATGCGCGGCGAGAGCCGCCGGATTGGCGCGGCAGCGCCCGGGCAGGACGATGCGGGTGGCGCCTTGCGGAATCGTCACCCGGCGGCGGATGATCTCCTCCGTCATCAGGGCGGCGACCTTCACGCCGGCATCGGCGATGCTCCAGGCGTAGCGCTCCGGCGGCAGGGTGGCGGCGACCTTTTCCAGGCGCGCCTTGGCCATGCGGCCGGTGATGAAGACCAGGTGCTCGGGCGCCCTCATGCGGCGGCCCTCGCGGAATCGAGGCCGGGCGGATAAGCGGCGCCGGGACCGAGGATCTCGATGCGGCCGGGATAGCGCGCCGCGAAGGCCGGGAAGGCCCCGTCGACGAGGCCGCTCCGGGCGAGATCCGCCCAGTCCGTCCCCGCCGGCCGGTTGGCGGACTTCACCAGGCAGCAGCGCGGGGCGCCGATCGCGCCGGCGAGCCAGAGCGCGAGGCTGTCGGAGGTGACGTCCCAGCTCTCGGGGATGTCGGGATGGCCGTCCCGCAGGGCGACCGGGTCCCAGACCGGGACCCGGCCGGCCGCCAGGACAGCGGCGATGGCCCCCGGGTCCCGGGCGGGGACGAGGCGCGGCTCCAGGTCCGAAAGGATCTCGGCCATGCGGCCCATGGCGTCGAGGGCGAGGCGGTGGGCGAGGGCGTCGGAGAAGCCGAGGGCGGCCTGGGCGCTCCGCACCGCCTCGGCGAGGGGTCCGCCGCCGGGAACGACGACGTGAGGGGCCGCCGCGCCCCCGGCGAGGCGCGCGAGGCAGGCCCGCAGCCGGGGCGCATCGGCGACGAGGCTGCCGCCGAGCTTCACCACGGTCGGGGCGGCCGGCCCGCGCATCAGGCGGCGTCCCGCCGGGCCGAGGCCCGGATCAGGCGCACGGCCTCGGCGACCCGGGCGGGATCGAGGCCCTGGCGGCGGTCGCCGGACGCGCAGAGCCCGCCGCGGAAGCCGAGGTAATGCGGACCGAGGGGGGCGAGGTCCGCGATGTCGGCGAGCGCCAGGGAGCCGGCGAGGCCCGAAACCAGGCCGTGGTCGCGGCAGGCGCGGGTGAAGGCCGCGAGCGCGGCCGGGGCAAGATGGTCGGTCAGGCGGCGCCCGTCCTTGCCGGCGGTGTCGATCATGGCGCCGAGGAACCCGGCGCGGCGCAGGCGCGGCACGAGACCGGCGGCCCTGCCGTCTTCCGCGAACAGCACCGCGATGAGGCGGCCGGAGGCGGCGGAGGCGGCCCGGGCGAGGTCGTCCTCCGACCAATCGCCCCCCACCGCCACCTTCACGACGTCGACGCCGGTGGCCGCCATGGCGGCGATGGCGGGAACCAGGGCCGCCCGGCCCGGCTCGCCCGCCACGGCGCTCGCGCGGGCACGGCCGGCCACCTGCGCCACGATGGCGCGGACGGTCCCGGCGGGGAGGGCGCCCAGCGCGCCGCGATCAGGGTCCTTGGCATCGACGAGGTCGGCGCCCGCGCGGGCGGCGAGGTCCGCCTCGTCGGCATCCCGCACGCTCACGAGGAGCCGGGGGGCCGTGGAATCGACGGCGAAGGACCGGAAATCGACGGGTGGGGAGACGCGGGGCACGGACATCAGCGCGGGTTTCGGTTGCTCGGGGGCCTCGGGGGAGGCCATCGACGACGCCCGGGTCGGGAAGCGCCGCGCCCAGGGTGGCGCGGCCGGGGCAAGTTCGGCCTCAAGCTGGCGCTTCCGGCCTGAACGCGGGCCTAGCGCATGGGCGGGGATAAGGGAAACCCCCGCCTTTCGAAAGCCCGACCGGTCAGGACCGGTTCGGCAGGGGCTCGGTGAGGAGGCGGTTCTTCACCACCCAGCGCATGGCGTGCGCCCAGGTGTCGTCGGTGTCGGCGCGGATCACCACCCGGCCGCCGCGGATGACCTTGCCGGTGGCGGCCTCCGCGATGGTCACGGTGAGGTTGAAGATCTGGTTGGAGCCCTTCTCGACGTAGCCGGAGACCGCGAGGTCGGCCCCCAGGGTCTTGGCGATGGCGGCGGCGCAGCCGTCGCACTTGTAGAGGGGGGCCTGTTTGGCGATCTCGGCCGCCTGGGGGGCGACGTCCACGGACTCGACGCTGTCGGCCAGCGCCTTGCGCAGCTCGTCCGTCACGAGGCCGAGGCGCCGGACCTCGTCGGGCCGGGCCTTGCGGCCGCCGACCACGCCGGGGTCGAACAATTCGACCCCGAAGATCGCGGCCTTCTCCGGCGCGGCCCGGGCGGGGCCCGCGAGGACGCCGGCGGCGAGGAGGGCGGCGAGGGCGAGCGCTGAGCGGACCGGAGACGGGGCCATGGGCGAAGTTCTCCGCTGGGGGCGGCACCAGGAGGGACCACGGGAACGCGCCGGACGCCCGCACGATCCCGCCGGCTTCATCAGTTCCCCGAGATCTGCCCGGAAACCGTCCGGCGCGCAAATGCGCCGCCCCGTCGCGGGGATTTGGTCAAGGTTTCCGCCGGGCGCCCTTAAGAACCGCTTAGCAATCCGCGATTGAGCGCGGCGGCGCAATGTTGTTAGCCTCACCCCCACATGCCCAGCCCCGCACGCCTCCTCCTCGCCCCGCTCGCCCTCAGCCTCGGGCTGTGCGGCCTCGCCCCGGCCTCGGCACAGGAGCCGGCATCCCCCGCGGCCGCGCCGGCGATTCCCCCGAGCGAGACCCATATCGGCCTGATCTACCGGCCCGAGCCCGCACCCTCCTCCTACGACGCCGAGGCGGTGCCGGAGGACGAGGGCGTCGCCGGCGCCCGGATGGCGGTCAAGGACAACAACAACACCGGTCGCTTCACCCAGCAGACCTACGTGCTCGACGAGGTCGCCCTCGCGGGGGACACGGATGGGGTGGCGGCGGCCCGGGACCTCGCCGGGCGGGGCATCCGCTACCTCGTGGTGGCGCTGCCGGCGGCCGAACTCCTCGCCATCGCGGATGCGCTGAAGGGGCAGGGCGTCACGATCTTCAACATCGCCGCCCCCGACGACCGCCTGCGCGGGGCCGATTGCCGGGCCAATGTCTTCCACGTCCTGCCGAGCCGGGCGATGCAGACGGACGCCCTGGCGCAGTTCTTCACCCTGATGCGCTGGCGCAAGATGTTCCTCATCGTGGGCCCGCAGGAGAACGACCGGCTCTACGCGGAGGCCTTCAAGACGTCCGCGAAGAAGTTCTCCCTCAAGATCAACGCGGAAAAACCCTGGACCTTCGGGCCGCTGGCCAAGGCGCGGGGCGACACGCCCACCCGCTCCGAGGCGATGGTCTTCACCCGGGGCCTCGACTACGACATCGCGGTGGTGGCCGACGAGGCCGGCGACTGGGGCGACTACGTCCCGTTCCGCACCGTCGATCCGCGCCCCGTGGCCGGCACGCAGGGGCTGATCGCCACCACCTGGCACCCGATGCTGGAGACTTGGGGCGCGGCCCAGGCGCAGAACCGCTTCCGGCGCCAGTCGGGCCGGCTGATGCGGCCCCTCGACTACCAGGCCTGGGCGGCGGTGCGCTCCGTGGGGGAGGCGGCGACCCAGAAGAAGACCGCCGACCCGGCGGTGCTCGCCCCCTACTTCGCCGACCCGGCCTTCAGCCTGCCGGCCTACAAGGGCGTCTCCCTGAGCTACCGGCCCTGGGACCACCAGCTGCGCCAGCCCATCATCGTGGTGCAGCCGAAAGCGATGGTCTCGGTGGCACCCGAGCAGGGCTTCACGCATCAGCGCACGCCACTGGACACCCTGGGCATCGACCTGCCGGAGACCACCTGCAAATTTCCGGACTGAGCACGTTTCCCGGCCGAACCGGTGCCCCGACCCATCCCGTCACGTTCGCGCGAGGCCGGGATAGCGCGTGCCGCCTGCGGCAACACGATCCCCACCCGCTTGCAGTCTCCTGCTCCCCGTGGGAGGGGGCTGCACTATAGTAACGCCCAATCAATCGCGCACGACACAGCGATGGCCCCGAGGAGGAACCCCATGAGCCGCGGCTTCAGGGCAGACGCGTCCGGAACGATCCTGGGCCTGGCGCTGCTGGCAGGCACGATGCTGGCGACCCCGGCGCAGGCCTACACGGTCTACGTGACCAACGAGAAGGGCAACTCGGTCAGCGTCATCGACACCGAGACGATGGCCGTGACCGGGACCTGGAAGGTCGGCCGGCGCCCGCGCGGCATCACCACCAGCAAGGACGGCAAGGAACTGTTCGTCTGCGCCAGCGACGACGACCGCATCGACGTGCTCGACACCAGCACGGGCAAGGTCGTGCGCTCCCTGCGCTCGGGCCCCGATCCGGAGCAGTTCATCCTCGGCCCCCAGGGCAACCTGCTCTACGTCGCCAACGAGGACGACAGCCAGGTCACCGTCATCGACGTCGAGAAGAACAAGGTCATGGCCGAGGTGCCGGTGGGCGTCGAGCCCGAGGGCATGGGCCTGTCGCCGGACGGCAAGATCCTGGTGAACACGTCCGAGACCACCAACATGGCCCACTTCATCGACACCACGACCTTCCAGGTCATCGACAACATCCTGGTCGATGCCCGCCCGCGCTTCGCCGAGTTCACGGCGGACGGGAAGTATCTCTGGGTCTCGGCCGAGGTCGGCGGCACCATCAGCGTCATCGACGTCGCCGCGCGGCGGGTGATCAAGAAGATCACCTTCAAGATCCCGAGCGTGAACGACGAGGCGATCCAGCCCGTCGGCATCCGCATCACCAGGGACGGAGCCAAGGCCTTCGTGGCGCTCGGCCCGGCCAACCGCATCGCGGTGATCGACGCGAAGACCTTTGCCGTGGAGAAGTACCTCCCCGTGGGCCAGCGCGTCTGGCAGCTCGCCTTCACGCCGGACCAGAAGCTGCTGTTCTCCACCAACGGCTCCTCGAACGACATCTCGGTCGTGGACGTGGCGGCCGAGAAGGTGGTCAAGAGCATCCCCGTGGGGCTGCTGCCCTGGGGGGTCGCAGTCTCGCCGAACTGAGTGCGTCCCTCTCCCCCTTGGGGCAGGGCCGTCGCGGAAGCCGGTTTCGGGAGCCGAGGCGCCTCATGGAGCACTCCGTCATCGGCGCCCCGGAATGACGCCGCACCACCCTCCGCGATAGCCCTGCCCCTGCGGGGAGGAGGGCTCCGCGAGATCGAAAACGACGACCGCTCCAAGGCGGCACCGCCCCCGGGCGGCCAACGGGAGGACAACGAATGACGCGAACGATGCGGCGCACCGCCCTCGCCCTGGCGGCGCTCCTCGCCACGGGTTCGGCCTGGCTGGCGCCGGCCCAGGCCCTCGACCTGACGAAGAAGCGCCAGAACCTGCCCGACCTCGTCCTCGGCAACGAGGAGGGCAACGACTTCGTCGTCGAGAACAAGGAGATCGAGCTCGAATCCGGCAAGGCCTACCGCCTGCGGATCGTCGCCAAGGGCCGGCAGGAGTACAAGTTCTACGCCACCGAGTTCTTCCGCAACATCTGGTTCAACCAGATCGTCATCCAGCACCTGGAGATCCACGGCAGCGGCCCGCCGGATCATTTCGAGTTCGACGATCCGGGCGAGATCGCGATCGAGTTCGTGACGATCCGGCCCGGCGAGTATCCCTGGTCGGTCCATGGCCTCGAATCCAAGGGCATGACCGGCAAGTTCATCGTGAAGTAAGTTCATCGTGAAGTAGGATCTCCGTCGATGCGCGCTCCCCCGGTTCTCGCCCTCTCCGTCCTCCTCGCCCTCGGGAGCGTCGCCGCCCGCGCGGACGACAAGGCCGCCTGCGCGGAGGGCATCGCGATGATCAAGGCCGAACTCGAGAGACCCGCCCCGGAGGCGGTCCGGCCCAAGCTCAAGAAGGCCCTGCGGGTGGCCGAGCGCGAGATGGGGGAGGGCGAGTTCGACGAGTGCCTGGACGCGGTCGGCGACGCCAAGCGGGCGTTGAAGCCGTGAGCGCGAGCCCTGCCCTCGAGGTCGCCCAGGTCAGCCACCGCTTCGGCACGCGGGCGGCCCTGTCCGACGTGTCCTTGAGCGTGGCGCGCGGGCGCTTCACCGCGCTCCTCGGGCCGAACGGGGCCGGCAAGACGACACTGTTCTCGGTGATCACCCGGCTCTATTCGAACCAGGACGGCCGGGTCTCGATCCTCGGCCATGCCCTCGACCGGGAGCCGAGCCGGGCGCTCGCCCGCCTCGGCGTGGTGTTCCAGGCCCGCACCCTCGACACCGACCTGACCGTCGCGCAGAACCTCCTCTACCACGCCAGCCTGCACGGGATTCCCCGCAAGGCCGCCAAGGCGCGGATCGCCGCGCTCCTCGACCGCGTCGGCCTCGCCGACCGGCGCGACGACAAGGTCCGCACCCTCTCGGGCGGCCAGTCCCGGCGCATCGAGATCGCCCGCTCCCTGGTGCACGAGCCCCGGCTCCTGCTCCTCGACGAGCCCACCGTCGGCCTCGACCTCGAATCGCGTGCCGACATCGTCGCCATCGTCCGCGCCCTGGTGCGGGAGGAGGGATTGTCGGTGCTCTGGGCGACCCACATCTTCGAGGAGATCGACGCGTCCGACGACGCGGTGGTGCTGCACCGGGGCCGCATCGTCGCCCGCGGCACCGCCGGCTCCATCGCGCAGGGCGACGAGACCCTGGAGGCGGCCTTCCGCCGCCTCGTCGCCGAACCCGCACGGCAGGCCGCATGAGCACGCCCACGGAGCCCGTCGCCATGCCCCTGAGCCCCAGCACGACCCCGCGCCCGGTCGCCGCCCCGGCGGAGGCGCCGGTGCCCCATCTCGGGCGCCTCGACGCGGTCGGCTACCTGATCTGCCTCGGCGGCATCGTGCGGCGCGAATTGCTGCGCTTCTTCAACCAGAAGGAACGCTTCTTCTCGGCCCTGGTCCGGCCCCTGGTCTGGCTGTTCATCTTCGCGGCGGGCTTCCGCAACACGCTCGGCGTCTCGATCGAGCCGCCCTACCAGACCTACGTGCTCTACGAGGTCTACGTGGTGCCCGGCCTCGCGGTGATGATCCAGCTCTTCAACGGCATGCAATCCTCGCTCTCGATGGTCTACGACCGCGAGGTCGGCTCGATGAAGGTGCTGCTGACGAGCCCCTATCCGCGCTGGCTGCTGCTGCTCGCCAAGCTGATCGCCGGCGTCACCGTCTCGGTGGTGCAGGCCTACGCCTTCCTGGCCATCGCGTGGTTCTGGGAGCTCGACATCCCGGCCCTCGGCTACGTGGCGGCGCTGCCGGCCTTCATCGCCTCGGGGCTGATGCTCGGCGCCATCGGCCTGCTGCTCTCCTCCATGGTCAAGCAGCTGGAGAACTTCGCCAGCGTGATGAACTTCGTGATCTTCCCGATGTTCTTCGCCTCCTCGGCGCTCTACCCGCTCTGGCGCATCCGCGAATCCTCCGAGACCCTGTACTGGATCTGCCAGCTCAACCCCTTCTCCCACGCGGTGCAGCTCGTGCGCTTCGCCCTCTACGGGCAGTTCGAGCCGATCGCCTGCGCGGTGGTCGTGGGCACCACGCTCGCCTTCTTCACCCTCGCCGTCGTGGCCTACGATCCCGGCCGTGGCATCATGGCCCGGCGCGGCGGCCCGGCCGGAGACAATTCCTGATGATTTCTCGCACGCTCAGCCTCCGGGCCCTCGCGGGCCTCGCGCTCCTCACCCTCGGCGCCGGCCCGGTCCTGGCCCAGCCGAAATCCGATCCGGACTGGCCCTGCGTCCAGCGCAAGGTCTCGACGCTCAGCCCCGGCACGGTCTGGACCGGGCCGGACCTCGAGGCCGCCGGACCCTGGGGCGACGATTTCGAGGCCGCGGCGCTCGCCCAGAAGATCGCCTCGCGGCGCACGGCCCTGTCCGAGGTCGACCCGCTCCTCGACGATTTCGTCGCCAAGGCCGGCGCCGAGAAGGAGAAGCGCCTTACCCGGGTCTTCGCCGGGGTGTTCGAGGTGATCAACGGCGAGCGCAACAAGGTCGTCGCCGGCATCGGCCGCTACGCCCAGGGCCAGCGCCGCATGGCCGAGCGCATCCGCCAGGAGGCCGACCAGATCAGCGCCACCAAGGACGCGCCGAGCGCCCAGGATGCCCGCGACATCCCCAAGGACGCCTCGGAGCTCGAGACCAAGTTCACCTGGGACCGGCGCATCTTCCAGGAGCGCAGCTCGTCCCTGACCTATGTCTGCGAAGTCCCGACCCTGCTGGAGCAGCGCCTCGGCGAGATCGCGCGCAAGATCCAGGCCCGCCTCTGAGGGCGGGGTGCCGTGCGGGGCGAGGCCGGCCCCGGACGGCCTTGCCACTTTCTCCCGGGCGACTTGCTGAATTCTCCCCAAACCTTTGAAATCGTAAGAAAAATCGTGTCCGCAGCGCCACGCCGGACCACCAATCGAGCGGCCGGCGCGCAAAAGTGCTGAATCGGCGCGGCGCGCGATTGTTCTACGCCTCCGATCCTCTCAAGACTGTGTTCGAAGCCCCGGCCAAGGGGCAGCCATACGAAGACGATCTTGGGGGACTGGGGATGACGAAGCGGACACTGCGGGGCAGCCTGCTGCTGTCGGTGGCCTTGCTGCCGGGCGCCGTTCTGGCGCAGGGCGCCGGCGGCCAGCAATCGGTGACGCTGAGCGAACTCGACGTGGTGGCGACCACCCCGGTCAGCGGCACCGGCGGCGGCGGCGGGCAGTCCCTCTACAAGATCCCCAACACCGTCGAGACCGTGACGGCGGCCGATTTCGCCCAGGACCGCGCCACCCTCGACCCGACCTTCACCCTGGCGCGCAAGACGCCGGGCGTGAACCTGTCGGACGGGCAGGGCAACGGCTTCCGCCAGACCCTGACCTATCGCGGCTTCGACGCCTCGCCCCTCCAGGGCGCGCCGCAGGGCCTCGCGGTCTACCAGAACGGCGTGCGCATCAACGAAGCCTTCGGCGACGTGGTGAACTGGGACCTGATCCCCTCGGTGGCGATCAACCGGATCGACGTCGTCACCGGCAACCCGGTCTTCGGCCTCAACGCCCTCGGCGGCGCCGTCAACATCGAGATGAAGAACGGCTTCACCTGGCAGGGCAAGGAGATCACCGTCAGCGGCGGCTCCAACGGGCGCATCCTCGGATCGCTGCAATACGGCGAGGTCATCGGCCCCTGGAGCTTCTACTTCGCCGGCGAGGGCCTGCGCGACGAGGGCTGGCGCATCAAGTCGCCCTCCGAGATCGGCCGCGTCTATGCCGACCTCGGCCACAAGTCCCTCGACTCCGAGTTCCACATCATCGCGTCGGGCGCCAAGACCTTCTTCGGCGCCGCCGCCGCCACGCCGGTGGACTTCACCCACGTCAACGAGCGGGCGATCTTCACCTCGCCCCAGACCATCTCCACCGAGCAGGGCCAGATCCAGGTCACCGGCAAGGTCGCGATCTCGCCGACCTGGGACCTGCAGGGCAACGCCTATGTCCGTCGCCTGAGCCAGTTCACGGTCGACGGCAACGACGGCAATTTCGAGCAGTGCAGCACGCGCTCCAGCAACCGCGGCTTCCTCTGCTTCGAGGATGACGGATTCGAGCGGGGCACCCTGAGCGACCGCGCCTTCCGCGATCAGTTCACGATCCTGGGCCGCCAGGGCCAGCGCATCCCCTTCCGGGCGGGCGTGCCCTACGGCACCCTCGACACGATCCGCACCGAGGCCACCGGCTACGGCGGCACCCTGCAGGCGGCCAACCGCGACCAGGTCTTCGGGCACGGCAACACCTTCGTGGTGGGCGGCAGCATCGATGCGGCCAACTACACCTACAAGTCGTCGAGCACCCTCGGGGTGATCAATCCGGACCTCACCGTCACCACCGATCCGCTGAACCCGAACTACGGCACGATCCCGGGCCTCGGCACCGAGGCGATCCGCACGGCGGCGGCCCTCGGCATCGCGCCGAGCAACGTCACGGGCTCGAACCTCTACATGGGCCTCTACGCCCTCGACACCTTCGACGTCACCGACGCCCTGTCGCTCACCGCTGGCGCGCGCCTGAACTTCGCCCGCATCTCGACCCAGGACCAGACCGGCTTCTCGCCGGACGTGACGGGCACGCACTACTTCACCAAGGTGAACCCGGTGGTGGGCGCGACCTACCGCTTCTTCCCCTGGCTGAACCTCTACGGCGGCTATTCCGAGTCGAACCGCGCCCCGACGCCCCTCGAGCTCGCCTGCGCCAATCCCGACCGCCCCTGCCTGCTGCCGAACTCGCTCGTGGCCGACCCGCCGCTCAAGCAGGTCACCGGCCAGACCTACGAGGTGGGCTTCCGCGGCACCGTGCCGAACTTCTACGAGAACGGCCTGTTCAACTACAAGATCGGCGCCTTCCGCACCGACCTGCGCAACGACATCCTGCAGGTCGCGGTGCCGGGCAACGCCGCCCGCGGCTACTTCGTCAATGTGCCGGCGACCCAGCGCCAGGGCATCGAGGTCTCGGGCGAGTATGTCGGCGAGCGCCTGAGCCTCTACGGCAACTACGCCCTGATCGACGCCACCTTCCAGTTCGAGGGCGAACTGTCCTCCCCCAACAACCCGCTCGCCGATGACGGCCTCATCAACGTCCGGCGCGGCAACAACCTCCCGCTGATCCCGAACCACCAGTTCAAGGCCGGGTTCAACTACCTGATCACCCCGATCTGGACCTTCGGCATGAACCTGTCGGCCTTCTCCTCGTCCTACTACCGGGGCGACGAGTCGAACATCAACCGCAAGCTGCCGCCCTACTTCACCGCCAACCTGAACACGAGCATCCAGATCAGCCCGAACGTTCAGGTCTTCGCCCTGGTCACGAACCTGTTCAACAACCGCTACGCCAATTTCGGCACCTTCGCCGAGACCGGCTCGGTGGCGGGCAACTTCGTGATCAACGATCCGCGCACCACCACCCTGGTGCAGCCGCTCTCGGCCTATGGCGGCGTCCGCGTGACCTGGTAGTCCGGCGCACCGGACAGGACGGGCGGGCGGGGGGGGGGGGGGGGGGGGGGGGGGGGG
>NZ_JBYSXL010000056.1:0-30466 GCF_058782155.1 Methylobacterium sp. FW306-05-D | reverse complement strand
GACCCGCCCACGCCCTCCTCGCCGCCCTGACCGTGGCCCTGCTCGCCGGCCAGGGCGCGGCGTCGGCCGAGACTCCCGGCGCCGACTGGCTCACGCCGGCCCAGACCAGACAGGCCCTGAAGAGCGCGGGCTACAGCGAGATCACCAAGCTCGAAGCCGATGACGGCCACTGGGACGGCGAGGGGATCAAGGACGGACGCCGCATGCGGTTCGATGCCGACCCGAAGACCGGTGCCATCCTCGGCGAAGTTCCGGTCGAGTAGACCGGCCCGAAGCCGCCGCCCGCTGCCCCGTCATGTGCGACGCCGGAACCGGCAAGATCGTGCGCCTCGGCGTTGACCGGTGTCCCCACCTTCGGTAAGACACCCCACACGATTTTTCGATTCGCCCTGCCGGGCGGACGAACGAGGCGAACGAAGACGCGATGCGTGCCATCCTTATCGTAACGGAAGCGCCACCGACGGGGCGGACCTGACAACAGGGTCCGCGATCCGAATGGTGGCGCATGCAGGGTCCCTCGGGGCCCTTTTTTATTGCCGCGCCGCGCCGGACGACACGAACAGCACAGACAGTTTCAAGGAGCAGGACGATGGGCGGCGAGGTCATGACCGGGGCCGAAATGGTCATCCGGGCGTTTCAGGATCAGGGTGTCGACACGCTGTTCGGCTATCCCGGCGGCGCGGTGCTGCCGATCTACGATGCGCTCTTCCACCAGGAGACCCTGAAGCACATCCTCGTGCGCCACGAGCAGGGGGCGGTCCACGCGGCGGAGGGCTATGCTCGCTCGTCCGGCAAGGTCGGCTGCGTCCTCGTCACCTCGGGCCCCGGCGCCACCAACATCATCACGGGTCTCACCGACGCGCTGCTCGATTCGATCCCGCTCGTCTGCATCACCGGCCAAGTCCCGACGCACCTGATCGGCACGGACGCCTTCCAGGAATGCGACACGGTCGGCATCACCCGCCACTGCACGAAGCACAACTACCTGGTCAAATCGATCGACGACCTGCCGCGCATCCTGCACGAGGCCTTCTACGTCGCCGCCAACGGCCGCCCCGGCCCGGTCGTCATCGACCTGCCGAAGGACGTGCAGTTCGCCTCCGGCGTCTATGAGCGCCCGACGCAGAACGGCCACAAGACCTACAAGCCGGCCTTCAAGGGCGATGCGGCCCAGATCCAGGCGGCGATCGAGCTGATGGCCTCGGCGCGTCGGCCGATCCTCTACACCGGCGGCGGCGTCATCAATGCCGGCCCGCACGCCTCGGCCCTGTTGCGCAGGCTCGCGGCCGAGACCGGCTTTCCCGTCACCTCGACCCTGATGGGCCTGGGCGCCTTCCCGGCCTCGGACGACCAGTTCCTCGGCATGCTCGGCATGCACGGGACCTACGAGGCCAACCTGGCGATGCATGATTGCGACGTCATGGTCTGCATCGGCGCCCGCTTCGACGACCGCATCACCGGCCGCCTCGACGCCTTCGCGCCGTTCTCGAAGAAGATCCACGTCGACATCGACGCCTCCTCGATCAACAAGGTCGTCAAGGTCGATATCGGGATCGTCGGCGATTGCGGCTCGGTGCTCGAGGACATGCTGGCCGCCTGGAAGGCCCAGCCGCGCCAGCCGGACAAGGCCCGCCTGGAGGATTGGTGGACCAAGATCCGCACCTGGAAGGCGCGCGACTGCCTCGCCTACTGGCCGTCGGGCACGATCATCAAGCCGCAATACGCCGTCCAGCGCCTCTACGAGGCCTGCAAGGATCGGGAGACCTACGTCACCACCGAGGTCGGCCAGCACCAGATGTGGGCGGCGCAGTACTTCAAGTTCGACGAGCCGAACCGCTGGATGACCTCCGGCGGCCTCGGCACCATGGGCTACGGCCTGCCGGCGGCCATCGGCACGCAGCTCGCCCACCCGGAGGGTCTCGTCATCGACATCGCCGGCGAGGCCTCGATCCTGATGAACATGCAGGAGCTGTCCACGGCGGTGCAGTACCGCCTGCCGGTCAAGATCTTCATCCTGAACAACGAGTACATGGGCATGGTGCGCCAGTGGCAGGAACTGCTGCACGGCTCGCGCTACTCGCAAAGCTACTCCGAGAGCCTGCCCGATTTCGTGAAGCTGGCGGAAGCCTACGGCGCCAAGGGCATCCGCTGCGAGAAGCCGGGCGACCTCGACGCGGCGATCGCCGAGATGCTCGACTACGACGGTCCGGTCGTCTTCGACTGCATCGTCGACAAGAAGGAGAACTGCTTCCCGATGATCCCGTCGGGCAAGGCGCACAACGAGATGCTGCTGTCGGACTACCTCGGCGAGACCGGAGTCGAGCTCGGCGACGTCATCTCGGAAGAGGGCAAGATGCTGGTCTGAGCCTCCGGACCCATCCAGACGCACCCGGACCGGGCGCCGCCGCGCCCGGTCCTTTTCCGATCGGCCCACCGGGCCACCGAAGACACGCGATCGCAGACGAAGATCCGGGGCACGCCATGAACGCCATGAACACGCACTATCCCGATGCCGGCCGGGTCGAGCCGATCAACCGGCACACCCTGGCGGTGATCGTCGACAACGAGCCCGGCGTGCTCGCCCGGATCTCGGGCATGTTCTCCGGCCGCGGCTACAACATCGAGAGCCTGACGGTGTCGGAGACCGAGGTGGCGCGCCACCTCTCCCGCATCACCATCGTCACCGCCGGCACCGACGCGGTGATCCAGCAGATCAAGGCGCAGCTCGACCGCCTCGTGCCCGTGCACCGGGTCGTCGACCTGACCCTCCAGGGCAAGGCCCTCGAGCGCGAGCTCTGCCTCGTGAAGGTGGCGGGCACCGGCGAGCACCGCACCGAATCGCTGACCCTCGCGGCGGCCTTCGGCGCCAAGACCCTCGACGCCACCCTGAACTCCTTCGTGTTCGAGGTCACCGGCACCACCGAGGAGATCGACCGCTTCATCGGCCTGATGACGGTGATCGGCCTCGTGGAGATCTCCCGCACCGGCATCGCCGCGATGGGGCGCGGCGCCGAGCCGATGTAGGGTTGGCGGCGTCTTAGACCCAGGTAGGCCTTGGCCGCGGGATCGCGCTATGATGGCGGTGATCCGCGGCGGAGGAGAGCCATGGAAGCCAAGCTGGAGCGGGAAGGAGCAGATTACGCGGTTCGCCTGTCCGCGGATGAAGTCCGCAGCCTCGGTTTGTCCGAGGGACAGACCGTGGAAGTTCTGCCGAAGGCCATGCGGGGAAACCCGGCGAGCCCCGTCGCTCCAGAACAGGGGCGACGCATCGTGAATGGGTTGCCCGTCTACACGATGGCCGAGATGGTGGCCGAGGCACGCCGCCTGGGCCCCGATTTCGAGCCGCCGACCGTGGATTGGGGGGCCGACGTCGGCTCTGAAATCATCGATGACGACGCCCCGTACTGACTGTGTACGCCAGCCGGGCGAGATCCTCCTCGTCGATCTCGAGCCGGTCCTCGGCACCGAGCAGAGCGGACGCCGGCCCGCCCTGGTCATCTCGAACGAGGCCATGCATTTTCTGGCACCGCGCGTCATCGTCTGTCCGATCACGCGCAGCCGCAATCCCTGGCCGACCAAGGTCCTGCTGCCCGACGGCCTGCCCGTCGAGGGCGCGGTCCTGGTCGATCAGGTCCGCTCCATCGACAGGAACGCCCGCGTCCTCCGGTCACTCGGCTTCGTCCCGAATGCCATCCTCGCCGAGGTCCGGGGCAAGCTCGCGACCCTGATCGGCATCACCTGGAACGATCACGAGACACCATGACCACCCTCTACTACGCCCCCGGCGCCTGCTCGCTCGCCTCCCACATCGCCCTAGAGGAGACGGGGACGCCCTACGAGACCGTGCGGCTCGACCTCGCCAAGGGCGACCAGCGGGCGCCCGCATACCTCGCCGTCAACGAGCGCGGCCGCGTGCCGGCGCTGGTGGAAGGCGACTGGGTGCTCACCGAGAACACCGCGATCCTGCGCCACATCGCCCGCACGCATCCGCGGGCCGGGCTCTGGCCGGAAGCGCCGCGCGACCAGGCCCGGGTCGACGAGTGGCTCGGCTGGCTCTCCACCGGCCATCACATCGCCTACGCGCATATCCGCCGGGCCGAGCGCTACACCGGCGATGAATCCGCGTTTCCCGGCATTCAGGCCAAGGGCGCAGAGACCTGCGGCGACCTGTTCACGATGACCGAGGTCAAGCTCTCCAACGGCGGCTGGGCCCTGGGTGAGGCCTACAGCGTCGCCGATCCCTACCTACTGCTGTTCTGGACCTGGGGCCGCGGCCCGGCGCTGCGTTTCGACATGGCCGAGCGCTTCCCCGCCTGGACGCGCCACGCCCGCGCCATGGCCGCGCGCCCGGCCGTGCGCACCGTGTTCGCCCGCGAAGGCCTGACCCTGCCCGAATAGGCAGCCGGTGCGGCCGCTCCCCCTTGTCCAGGCCACCGAATCGGACTAGGAGACCGCGTACCGTACGGTACGGTACTGGTTTTCGGATCGGCATGAGCGCGACGGCCACACGCGACGAGACAGGGCAGGAGGCGCCTTCGGCCCGCCAGCAGGCGGTGCTCGATGCCGTGCTCGCCCTCCTCGTCGAGGAGGGGGATCAGCTCACCATGGACGCCGTGGCGCGCCGGGCGAGCTGCTCGAAGGAGACCCTCTACAAGTGGTTCGGCGACCGCGACGGCCTCCTCACCGCCACGGTGCGCTGGCAGGCCTCGCGGGTCCATGCCGGCCGCGACGCGGACGGGGCCCTCGACGCCGAAACCCTGCGCGAGCGCCTGCTCGACTTCGCCGTGAGCTGGCTCGACGTCATCGCGGGCCGTACCTCGGTGGTGCTCAACCGCATCGCCATCGCCCATGCCGGCTCGCGCAAGGGCAACCTCGGCGCCATCGTGCTGGCGAACGGGCGCCTGGCCATCGGCGCGCGGGTCAAGCCCGTGCTGGAGGCGGGACGCGCGGCCGGGCTCCTGGCGTTCGAGGACAGCGAGACCGCCTTCCGGACCTTCTTCGGCCTGGTCGGCCGCGACATCCAGATTCGACTCCTCCTCGGCGACGCGCTCGACCTCGACGCCGCCGAGATCCGACGCGACGCGGCCCGCGCCGTCGACCAGTTCCTGGCCCTGTACGGCCGGGCCCGTTCCTGACACCCCACGAGAAGAGGATACATTCCATGCGGGTCTATTACGATCGCGACGCCGACCTCAACCTGATCAAGGGCAAGAAGGTCGTCATCGTCGGCTACGGCAGCCAGGGCCATGCCCACGCGCTGAATCTCCGCGATTCCGGCGTCAAGGGCATCGTCATCGCGCTCCGCGAAGGTTCGGCCACCGCCAAGAAGGCTGAAGCCGAGGGCTTCACGGTGATGAACGTCGCCGACGCCGCCAAGCAGGCCGACGTCGTCATGATGCTGACCCCGGACGAGCTCCAGGGCGACATCTACAAGGAGTCCCTGGAGCCGAACATGAAGCAGGGCGCCGCCCTCCTGTTCGCCCACGGCCTCAACGTGCACTTCAACCTGATCGAGCCCCGCAAGGACCTCGACGTGCTCATGGTCGCCCCGAAGGGCCCCGGCCACACCGTGCGCGGCGAGTACCTCAAGGGCGGCGGCGTGCCGACGCTCATCGCCATCGCGCAGGACGCCTCGGGCAACGCCCACGACCTCGGCCTCTCCTACGCTTCGGCGAACGGTGGCGGCCGCGCCGGCATCATCGAGACCACCTTCAAGGAAGAGTGCGAGACGGATCTCTTCGGCGAGCAGGCCGTGCTCTGCGGCGGCCTCGTCGAGCTGATCAAGGCCGGCTTCGAGACCCTGGTCGAGGGCGGCTACGCCCCCGAGATGGCCTATTTCGAGTGCCTGCACGAGGTGAAGCTCATCGTCGACCTCATCTACGAGGGCGGCATCGCCAACATGAACTACTCGATCTCGAACACCGCTGAGTACGGCGAGTACGTCACCGGTCCCCGCATCGTCACGCCCGAGACCAAGGCCGAGATGAAGCGCGTCCTGAACGACATTCAGTCGGGCAAGTTCACCCGCGACTGGATGCTGGAGAACAAGGTCGGCCAGACCTCGTTCAAGGCCACCCGCGCCAAGCTCGCCGCCCACCCGATCGAGGAAGTCGGCGCCAAGCTGCGCGGCATGATGCCGTGGATCTCCGAGAAGGCCCTCGTCGACAAGGCCAAGAACTGAGACAAGGCCAAGAACTGATTTTGCACGTTGCAGCCGGGCTTCGCTCGGCTGCGCGTCGCGGAGGAAGCCGGCGTCGCGCGAGCGGCGCCGGCTTTTTCGTGCGCGGACGACAGGTCGCTGCGCCCTCGCCATGGCGAGAGATGAAGGGATCGAATGTTGTGCTCGGACAGGTTTCCCGCGATCATCGCCGCCAACGGCTGCCCGGTCGAGAGCGGCCGAAACGCAGAGGACCCCCATGGCATCGCTCTATTACGACGCGCATCGCGCGCTTCAGGAAGAGTTCAACACCGTCAAGCTCGCGGAGCGCCTGGACACCGGATGGGTTCAGGAGCAGATCGGCGAGACCGAGGCCGCCTTCATCGGCAGCCGGGACATGTTCTTCCTGTCCACCGTCGACCCCGACGGCATGCCGACCGTCTCCTACAAGGGCGGCAGCCCCGGCTTCGTGAAGGTGCTCGACGGTAACACGCTGGTGTTCCCCGGCTTCGACGGCAACGGCATGTGGTACTCGATGGGCAACATCGAGGGGCAGTCCAAGGTCGGCCTGCTGTTCATCGACTTCGAGACCCCGCACCGGGTCCGCGTTCAGGGCCATGCCCGGATGCTGCGCGACGATCCCCTGATGGCCGAGTACACGGAAGCCAAGTACCTCGTCCGCGTCGAGGTCACGAAGGCCTGGGTCAACTGTCCGCGCTACATCCACAAGTACCAGAAGGTGGCGCAGAACCGATACGTGCCCACCCCCGACAAGGAGACGCCGCTCGCCCTCTGGAAGCGCCTCGACATGGTCGCCGACGTCATCCCAGAGGAGGACAAGGCCCGCGTCGCGAAGGAGGGCCGGATCGAGCTGCCCGAGTACGAGGCCCGGGTCGCGCGCGGCGAGAGCTGAGCCGGCTCGGCGCTAGCCCGCGCGCCGCGCGACGATGAACACCCGAGGGAATGTGAGCAGTCGCCGTCCGTCACGGCGAGGCGGATACCCCTCTGCGATCGCGGCCGTGTAGGCGGCGAGGAACCCGGCCTCTTCGTGGGGTGTGAGCGGGTCGAGGAAGGGTCGCAAACCCGTGGCGCGGACCCATTCGACGATGGCGGACGCATCCGCCATCCGGTGGTGATAGGCGGTGCGCCAGACATTCACCTCAGCAGCGTGCGGCGCCAGCAGATCGTAATAGCCGGCCGGTTCCAGCATGCGCCCGAGCCGGCCGGCCACGGCTGGGTCGCCGATCGCCGCCGCCCAGGGGCCGGTTGCCGCCACCGCGCGCATCAGGTGGTGCGACGGCTCGGCGAGGTTGTCGGGCATCTGAACGGCGAGAACGCCGCCGGGTGCCAGAAGGCCGAAGAGACGGGGTATCAGCACCGGGTGGTCGGGCAACCATTGCAGCACGGCATTGGCGTAGATCAGATCCGGCGCCCGGTCCGGCTGCCAGGTCGCCGCATCAGCCAGCGCGAAGGCGAGGTCGGGCAGGCGCTCGCGGGCCCGCTCCAGCATGGCCGGGGAGGTGTCGAGGCCGATGACCTCGGCCTCGGGGAAGCGCGCCGCGATCAGTGCGGTGGAATTGCCGGGGCCGCAGCCGAGATCGTAGGCGAGGCGCGGCGCCGCGAGGGGAACCTGGGCGAGGAGTTCAGCCGCCGGACGCGTGCGCTCGTCCTCGAAGCGAGCGTAGAGGGCGGGGTTCCAGTCGGACATCGTACGTCTCCCGGCACCGGCCCTGTCGGCGGCCGGAGCGCCTCGCTCATCCCTGTACCATCCGCAGGCGCGGTCCCCGCCGGACGAAGCCGACGATGTCCTTGACGGCATCCAGGGTCGGGGCCGCGATGGCCTCGGCCCGCTCGGCGCCGTCGGCCAGCACCGCGTCGATCTCGGCCGGATCGGCCACGAGGCGCTTCATCTCGGCCCCCAGCGGCGCCAGGGTCTCGACGGCGAGTTCCACCAGAGCGCCCTTGAAGGCGGAGAACTGGGCGCCGCCGTAGTCGCGCAGCACGTCCTCGCGCGAGACGTCCTTCAGGGCCGCGAAGATGCCCACGAGGTTGTCGGCCTCGGGGCGGCCGGAGAGCCCCGCCACCTCGGAGGGGAGGGCGTCCGGGTCGGTCTTGGCTTTCCGCACCTTGGCCGCGATGGCGTCGGCGTCGTCCGTAAGGTTGATCCGCGAATTGTCGGAGGCGTCCGACTTCGACATCTTCTTGGTGCCGTCGCGCAGGCTCATGACGCGCGCCGCCGGCCCGCCGATCAGGGGCTCGGTGACAGGAAAGAAGCCGGCCCCTTCGTCGTGCCCATGGGCGGCGATCGACTGCGAAAAATCGTTGTTGAACTTCTGGGCGATGTCGCGGGTCAGTTCGAGATGCTGCTTCTGGTCCTCGCCCACGGGGACGTGCGTCGCGCGGTAGGCCAGGATGTCGGCCGCCATCAGCACGGGATAGGCGTAGAGCCCGACGCTTGCGTTCTCCCGGTCCTTGCCGGCCTTATCCTTGAACTGGGTCATGCGGTTGAGCCAGCCCAGCCGCGCCACGCAGTTGAAGATCCAGGCGAGTTCGGCGTGCTGGGGCACCTGGCTCTGGTTGAAGACGATCGAGCGCCTGGGGTCGATCCCGGCGGCCAGGAACGCGGCGGTGACCTCGCGGATCTGACCCTTCAGCGCCGCCGGGTCCTGCCACAGGGTGATGGCGTGCAGGTCGACGACGCAGTACAGGCACTGCGCATCCCGCGCCTGCATCTCCACGAACCGCTTGATGGCGCCGAGATAATTGCCGAGATGCAGGTTCCCGGTCGGCTGTACGCCCGAGAACACCAGTTCCTTGAACGCGGTCATCGCGGCGGGGTCCTCGTGCGGATTGGGTGAGGCGGCCGCCAGCGAAGATCCGCGCGGCCAAGCGCCGGTTTCTGGACGCCGCGCCGGGACCGGTCAAGGCTCGTCGATCAGGGTTCGCGGATCGTGCCCCCGGCGCCCATGCGGGCCTGACCTTCGGGGCAGAGGTCGAGCAGGACGCAGCGCCCGCAGGCGGGGTTGCGGTGATGGCAGACCTTCTGCCCATGCAGCATCAGCACTTCGTGGTTGTCGTAGAGGGCCTGCGCGCTCCAGTCGGCGGGCAGTTGCGCCCGCAGGATCGGGTGCGACGGCCCGACATCGACGCGGGGGCCGATGAGCCCGGTGCGCTGGGCGACGCGGTGATGATGGCTGTCCACCGGCAGGGCCGGCATCCGCAGGACGCTGAAGGAGAGCACCGCCGCGCTGGTCTTCGGCCCCACGCCGGGGATCGCCTCCAGCCAAGCCCGGGCCTCCTCCACCGCCATGTCCTTGAGGAAATCGAGGGTGAGAGCGCCCTGGCGCGCCTTCACGGCGGCGAGGATGGCCTGGAGCCGCGGCGCCTTCAGTTCCGGCCAGGTCACCCCGGCGATGGTGGCCTCGATCTCGGCGACGGGAGCCGCCAGCATCCCGTCCCAGTCGGGGTAGCGGGCCCGCAACGCCTTGAAGGCGCGGCCGGATTCGGCGTTGCGCGTCCGGTGGGAGAGGAGCGAGGAGACCAGTTCGCTCAACGGGTCGAGGCTGTGGAGGTACGGGATCGGGCAGCCATAGACCGGGCAGAGGCGGGCGTGGATCGCCCGCGCCTTGTCGCTGAGGGCAGGATCGACGACCGCGGTCGCGGCGGGCTTCGCGGTTCGGGTCCGGCGGGGGCGGGGGCCGGCGAGATCGTGCCCTGATGCGATCGGCATGCTGGATGAATCCGCCCGAGTCGTCGCGGTTCCCGGATGCGGCGCCGGCTCACCTCCGGGCTGACGGATTGGGCAAAGCGTAACGCCCAGCCCCGGCAGGGCGCCTTGCATGACGCAGTGCGATGTGAAACCCTGGAACCGTCATCAAAGACGGTACGGGAGAGCCCAGGTCGAGCGTTTCGCCCAGCGAAGCCTTCGAACCATGGCGCCGACGGAGCAACCACCCCCGGAAACTCTCAGGCACAATCACCGTACCGTTGGACAATCTGGAGAGAGGCGCCTGACGGCGTCCACCGAAGGAGAAATCCCGGACTGCATCGGCGGTCGGGGAGAAGCTCTCAGGTAACCGCGACAGATGGGGGCAGCCGGAAACGCTCAGCCGAGCTTCCGGAAGCTGTCTGTCGTGGAGTGATCCGATGTCCCCCGATGTTGCCCGCACGCCCCTGCATGCCTTCCATCTGCGCCATGGCGGCCGGATGGTCCCGTTCGCGGGCTACGCCATGCCGGTGCAGTATCCGGCCGGCCTGCTGAAGGAGCACCTGCACACGCGGGCCGCGGCCGGCCTGTTCGACGTGTCGCATATGGGCCAGATCCGGCTCACCCCGCGCTCGGGCGACCTCGACAACGCGGCGCGCGCCCTCGAAACCCTGCTGCCCATCGATGTGCTCGGCCTGAGGCCGGGCCGGCAGCGCTACGGGCTCCTCCTCGACCCGGCGGGCGGCATCCGCGACGACCTCATGGTCGCCCATTGCGGCGACAGCCTCTTCCTCGTGGTCAACGCCGCCAACAAGGTCGCCGACGAGGCCTATCTGCGGGCGCATCTCTCCGACATCTGCGAGGTGACGGTGTTGGCCCGCGCCCTCGTCGCCCTGCAGGGGCCCGGCGCGGAGGCCGCCCTGGCGCGCCTCGCGCCGGAGGTGGCCGAGATGCGCTTCATGGACGTGCGGATGCTCGGGCTGCTGGGCGCCTCCGCCATCGTCACCCGCTCCGGCTATACCGGCGAGGACGGCTTCGAGATCTCCGTGCCCGAGGATCGGGCCGAGGCCCTGGCCGAGGCGCTGCTGGCCGACCCCGCGGTGCTGCCGATCGGGCTCGGCGCCCGCGATTCCCTGCGCCTCGAAGCGGGCTTGTGCCTGCACGGCAACGACATCGATCCCGGCACCGAGCCGGTGGAGGCCGGCCTGTCCTGGGCGATTCCCAAGGTGCGCCGGCGCGGCGGCGCCCGGGCCGGCGGCTTTCCCGGAGCGGCCCGCATCCTCGACGCCCTGGAGAAAGGTCCCGCCCACAGGCGGGTCGGCCTGCGTCCGGAGGGTCCCGCACCGGTGCGGGCGGGAGCGCCCCTCTTCGCCGACGAGACCGGCGACGCCGTCGGTCAGGTCACCTCCGGCGGCTTCGGGCCGAGCCTGCAGGCCCCCATCGCCATGGGCTACCTGCCGGCGGCGCTCGGCGCCCCCGGTACCCGGGTCTTCGCCGAGGTGCGCGGCAAGCGCCTGCCCCTGGTGGTGTCGGGACTCCCCTTCGTTCCGGCGGGCTTCAAGCGCGCCTGACCCCCTTCCATCCAACACCCAGGAGAGAGCGATGCGGAAGTTCACGGACGAGCACGAGTGGCTGGACTGCGCCGGCGACGTCGCCACGGTGGGCATCACCGCCCATGCGGCCGAGCAGCTCGGCGACCTCGTCTTCATCGAGCTGCCGAAGGTCGGCGCCAAGCTGACCAAGGGCGAGGCCGCGGCCGTGGTCGAATCGGTCAAGGCCGCTTCCGACGTCTACGCTCCGGTCTCCGGCGAGGTGACCGAGATCAACGACGCGGCGGTGGCCGACCCATCCAGCGTCGGGGCCGACCCGCAGGGCGCCGGCTGGCTCTACCGCATCCGCCTCGACGACCCCGCCAGCCTCGACGGGCTGATGGATGAGGCGGCTTACGCGGACTTCGCGAAGTAGCGCCGGCCCGAACCCTCCCCCGCAGAGGAGGGAGGGACGCGTCGGCGTAGTCCAGACACCTTTCCATCGCGAGGAGGCCCCATGCCCCACGACCGCTACGACCCCTACGACTTCGCCAACCGGCGCCACATCGGCCCGACGACGCAGGAAATCGAGGCGATGCTCGGCGTCGTCGGCGCCGAGAGCCTGCACGCTTTGATGGACGAGACCCTGCCGGCCGACATCCGCCAGGAGGAGCGCCTCGACTTCGGGGTCGCCATGACCGAGCGCCGGGTGATCGAGCACATGCGCGGCATCGCCGACAAGAACCGGCTCCTCGTCTCGCTGATCGGGCAGGGCTACCACGGCACCACCATGCCGCCGGTGATTCAGCGCAACATCTTCGAGAACCCGGCCTGGTACACCGCCTACTCGCCCTACCAGCCCGAGATCAGCCAGGGCCGGCTCGAGGCGCTCCTCAATTTCCAAACGCTGGTCTGCGACCTGACCGGCCTCGATATCGCCAACGCCTCGCTGCTCGACGAGGCCACCGCCGCGGCGGAGGCCATGGGCATGGCCCAGCGGATCTCCGCGAATGGGAAGACCGCCTTCTTCGTGGATTCGGAGTGCCTGCCCCAGACCATCGCGGTGCTGCGCACCCGCGCCGCGCCGCTGGGCTGGACCCTCGTGGTCGGCGATCCGGCCACCGACCTCGATCCGGCCCAGGTCTTCGGGGCGATTTTCCAGTATCCCGGCGTCTGCGGGGGCATCCGCGACCTGACCCGGCCCATCGCCGACCTGCACGCGGCCGGCGCGGTCGCGGTGGTGGCGGCCGATCCCCTGGCCCTGACGCTGCTCACCTCGCCCGGCGAGATGGGCGCCGACATCGCCATCGGCTCGATGCAGCGCTACGGCGTGCCGATGGGCTATGGCGGCCCGCACGCCGCCTACATGGCCACCCGCGACGCGCACAAGCGCACCCTGCCGGGCCGCCTCGTCGGGGTCTCGGTGGATGCCCGCGGCAACCGCGCCTACCGCCTCGCGCTGCAGACGCGCGAGCAGCACATCCGCCGCGAGAAGGCGACCTCGAACATCTGCACCGCGCAGGTGCTGCTCGCCGTCATCGCCGGGATGTACGCGGTGTTCCACGGCCCGCGCGGGCTCAAGGCCATCGCGGCCCGGGTCCATCGCGACGCCGTGCGCCTCGCCGGCGGGCTGGAGCGCTTGGGCTTCACGGTGGAGCCGGAGCACTTCTTCGACACAATCACCGTGCGGGTCGGGGCCTTCCAGGGCCTGATCCTCGGACAGGCGGTCGCCAACGGCGTCAACCTGCGGAAAGTCGGCGCGGACCGCATCGGCATCACGGTGGACGAGCGCACCCGGCCCGACATCCTGCAGGCCGTCTGGCGCGCCTTCGGGGCGGCGGACCCGGTCTATGACGAGGCCTGGCCCGAGAGCCGCCTGCCCGCCGGGCTGGTGCGGACCTCGCCCTACCTGACCCATCCGATCTTCCACATGAACCGGGCCGAGAGCGAGATGACGCGCTACATGCGCCGGCTCGCCGACCGGGACCTGGCGCTCGACCGGGCGATGATCCCGCTGGGCTCCTGCACCATGAAGCTCAACGCCACCGCCGAGATGCTCCCCGTGTCCTGGCCGGAATTCGCCGAGATCCACCCCTTCGTCCCGGCGGACCAGGCGCTGGGCTACCGGGCGCTGATCGACGACCTGTCCGAAAAACTCTGCGCCATCACCGGTTACGACGCGATCTCGATGCAGCCGAATTCCGGCGCGCAGGGGGAATATGCCGGGCTCCTCGCCATCCGCGCCTATCACCTGTCGCGGGGGGACGGGCACCGCACCGTCTGCCTGATCCCGTCCTCGGCCCACGGCACCAATCCGGCCTCGGCGCAGATGTGCGGGATGAGCGTCGTGGTGGTCGGCGCGGATGCCCACGGCAACGTCGACCTCGACGACTTCCGCAAGAAGGCGGAGCTGCATTCCGAAAAGCTCGCCGCCTGCATGATCACCTATCCGTCGACGCACGGGGTGTTCGAGGTGCAGGTCCGCGCGATCTGCGACATCGTCCACGGCCATGGCGGGCAGGTCTATCTCGACGGGGCCAACCTCAACGCCCTGGTGGGCCTGGCGCGCCCCGGCGACATCGGCGCCGACGTCAGCCACCTCAACCTGCACAAGACCTTCTGCATCCCGCATGGCGGCGGCGGCCCCGGCATGGGCCCGATCGGCGTCAAGGCGCACCTGATCCCGTTCCTGCCCTCCGACCCGCGCACGGGCGAAGAGGGTGCGGTCTCGGCCGCGCCCTACGGCTCGGCCTCGATCCTGCCGATCTCCTGGAGCTACTGCCTGCTCATGGGCGGGCGCGGCCTGACCCAGGCGACCCGCATCGCCATCCTCAACGCCAACTACATCGCGGCCCGCCTGAAGGGGGCCTTCCCGGTGCTGTATTCCGGCGCCCAGGGGAGGGTGGCGCACGAGTGCATCATCGACGTGCGGCCGTTCCAGAAGAGCGCGGGCGTCAGCGTCGACGACATCGCCAAGCGGCTGATCGATTGCGGCTTCCATCCGCCGACCATGTCCTGGCCGGTGGCCGGCACCCTGATGATCGAGCCCACCGAATCCGAGACCAAGGGCGAGATCGACCGCTTCTGCGACGCCATGCTGGCAATCCGCGAGGAGATCCGCGCCATCGAGGAGGGGCGGATGGACAAGACGAACAACCCCCTCAAGCACGCGCCGCACACGGTGCGGGACCTCGTGGGGACCTGGGAGCGTCCCTATTCCCGCGAGGCGGCGTGCTTCCCCTCCGGGAGCCTCGGGATGGACAAGTACTGGCCCCCGATTAACCGCGTCGACAATGCCTACGGCGACCGCAACCTCGTCTGCGCCTGCCCGCCGGTGGAATCCTACAGCGAGGCCGCGGAGTAACCCTCGCCCCCTGACACGCTCCCGTCCCCCGGGGCGGGAGCGCGGCCTGCGCGTTCGGGCTCGCGCGGCATGCCCCTGGCTCGCGCCGCAAGCCCCCGGGTCACGTGACAGGCCCGGGCTAGCACCAGTCGGGCAGCGTGATGGTCACCATTTTTCCGGTCAGAGGATCAAAGATCGTCACTGTCATACCAGCCTCCGCTGAAACAGCCGGACTTGTAGTCTTCGCCCTGATTGTGGCTGGAACTTGGCCTTGAGAAAATTCCACAGGCAACGATGCTGTCGGCGGCGATGGAATACATTCCAATCACCTGATCGAATACCGGGTAAGATTTTTTTCACACGCCCCGATCCGGAGTTCGGCGGGGTTCACGGGCCTGGAATCTCTGCGATACCGTCGCGGTCCGTAGGCCGACGAGCGTGATCCGGCGGCACGTCGCCGATCCGCGCGGCTTTGACGAGCGTGTCGCCGGCGCCTAGATTCAAGGCTCCGCCGGCATGGTGGTACGACGCCATGCCACGAGGACCCGTCGACGAAATGTCTGCGCGTCGACGCGGTGGAATCCCGGGATTCCGTCCTGTTCGCTCGTCGAAGAAACGACTGGCAAGAAACGACTGGCAAGACGAGAGCGCCGAGAACGGGACGAACCCGCTGAGAACTGGAGGACACGCCATGACCCTGTCTCCGTTCCGTCTTCTCGATCTGGTCCGCCTGCCCGATGGCCGCGTCGGCGCCGTCGTCGGCGTCTGGAACCTGGGCGAGGCCTTCGAGGTCGATGTCGGCAACGTTCGTGAAACCTGGTCCGCGGACGACCTGACGCAGACCGACTAGGGACCGGTGATCCCGCAGCGACCGCACCGCCCGGCCTTCGGATCGCGAAGGGACGCTCCCGGCGGACCGGGCCGTGCCGTGCTGCGACCGCGTCCTTGGCGATCCCGTCCGGGACGCGCTGGGAGAGCCGACCGCGTTACAGCGGCCGCCCCGGCTCGGGAGCGGGATGTGCCGCGTTCTCCTTCCGCAGCGGCCCGAGAGACCCGGTCCCGGCCTGCCCCCCCTTCGCCACCGCGACCGTCCCGTCGTCGAGGGAGAGGAAGCGGATTCCACCGCCCTGCAGGGTCTCCACCAAGAGACGATAGCTGCGCCGGGTGACGTCCTGAGGCAGCGTCTCGGCACGCTTGATCGTCGAGACGGAGAGCCCGCTTTCGAGGGCCAGATCCGACATCGACCAGTTGAGGAGCGCGCGCGCGGCCCGCAGGTGGTCGGCGGTCAGGATCTCCAGCTCGGCGCGGCCCTGGATCGGGGTCAGTTTCGGCCGGCCGAGCTTCTCGCAGAGGGTGGAGAAGACCACCTGCCCGAGGCGCCTCTGCAGTTCGTCGTTGAGCGTGAGATCGGCGGGAGCGGAACTGGCAGGAGCGCGGCCGGTGTCAGCGGGATCGGCCGAAGATGGCGCGCGGACCGGCGCCGGTGCAGCCGGATCAGCGGGGACGGCATCGGCGCCCCCTGGGCGCGCGACCGATTCACGCGGAGAGAGGTTTTCCAGCCAGGCAAGCGTGGGGGCAGTATACGGCATCTGATGACACGTATGGCTTGAACATTGGGTAAGCCCCTGCAGCGCAGGCCCGACAGCAAATGCAACCGGCTCTGCAACGACAGAGCGACTAAATGGCATCTGCACTTCCGGATATGGCCACGAGAACCAGCGCGGGAGAAGCGTATCTATCTTTTATCAAGTAAAATCTTCGATCTGTCAAGCATTCGCAATTTTGATATTGCCTCGCGTAATCCTGATAAGCCGTTTCAGTTTCCGTCATGCCGGCCGTGGTCGCGGCGCGTTTCGGTGGGCGTGCAGCCGTATCTGCGGCGATACCGCTGGGCGAAATCGCCCATGTGGACGAAGCCCCAGCGCCGCGCGATCGCGGCGATCGAAAGCCCTTCGCTCCCGGGGGAGACCAGGTCCGCATGGGTGCGGGCGAGGCGCTGCTCGATGATGAACTGAACGGGCGTGCGTCCCTTCTCCTGCCGGAACCGGTCCTGGAGCGAGCGGACGCTGACATCCGCCACGGCGGCGATCTCCGACAGGGTCAGGGGTTCCGACAGATGCGCTTCGATGTACTCCACCGCGGCCCGCAGGCTGCGTGAGCCGATTTTCGGGGTCCCCGGCCGGGCGGCGGCAGCGCGCTGGGGCCAGGCCGAGAGCAGCTGGTAGCTGAGGATCTCCTGGATCAGGGGGAAGATCAGGTCGTCGTGGCGGTCGACATCCTGAATCCGGAACCGGGCCCGCCGCAGCGACAGGAACAGGGCCCTCATGCCGGGGATCGACAACTCGGCGGTGGGTGCCAGCGGTGGCACGGCGGTGACCGCGTAGCCCGTGAGGGCCGCCTGCGCCGCGCGCAGATCATCGACTCCGAACGTACCGCTGACCGCGCTGAACGCATCCGAGGCCTGGACCTCGAGCAGATCCTCGAAATCGACCAGGGTGGCATGCGTCGGCAGTCCCTCGACGGTGCCGCACCGACGCCGGTAGACGACCTGCCCGCTCATCACGAATCGAACCGTGACGAGGCGGGCGTCGAATTTCGGCTGGGTGATGAAGCCGCTGGACGAGTGGGTCTCCCACAGGCTCAGGGTCTCGCTCTGGCTGCCAGTGAGCACGATGTTCGGCGCGGCCGAGCGCAGGGTGTCGAAGTTGACCGAGATGCCGCCGCGATCGTTGAAGCGCTGGAGTTGTCGCCGCGAGGTGATCGTCGCGGCGAACCGGGTCTGGGGACGCCAGAGGGCCGGGTCGCGAGGTGGATAACCCGTCATCCGGTCCGCCCGTGATCCCGCCGGTCGCCGAGCCGCCCCATGTCGATCCCATCTCAAACTGGCAAAATCAGTCCTTGCTGCGAAGCAAGGCGATAGTCTGTCCCAAGAGCGGTATTTTTTCAGAGGGATTGCCGCGGTTCAAGGCTCATCGACCGTCGGTAACTGCTGACACACAGTACAGGCCTTACCTGAAGTTGATTTTGTATGGCGCTGGTTGCAGAGCCGCCTTCAAATCCGTCCATCCCACGGTCGCCGCAAGACACGCCTTCCGCTCTGAAAGCCGGCGATTCGAGACCAGCGCGCACCTTCTCCGACGATCTCCTCCGGGCCGAGGCGGCCAGACCTGAGGCGGAAGCGGCGTCCTGGCAGCGTTCATGGACGTTTCGTTTCCGGACCCGGGAGGAAGCAGGCGCCAGGGCGGGCCCCGCCATTCCGGCGCCCGTTCGGCGCGCGATCGCGGCCAGGTTCACGCGGGACCGACGCCATCCGCCGTGACGTCCCTGCGATGGAGCGCGCGATCCGCGTCGAGGACGGGAGAGACCGCCCCGGACGCGCCGCGAGCCCGAGGACCGGCTATTTCGTCAGGGCGTAGATGTTCACGTCGAGCTTCTCGTCGGCCTTGTCGTTCAGGTCGGTGACGTATTCCTCGATGAAGCGGTCCTGCACCACGATATCCTTGGCGTCGAGATAGGCGGTCAGGGTCTCGTAGGTGCCGTCGATCTCGTCGTAGGAGCCCTTGTGCGGGAAGCGCAGGGCGCGTCCGCTCGGCGTGGCGCCGAAGCGCAGGCCGTCGGCCTCGGCGGGCTTGAAATCGGGCATCGCGGCGATCGGGATCATCGCGTCGTACTGGAACCCATCATCGTCGGTCTTGGCGAAGACCGTGATCGGCCGGCCCACGGCCTGGATGCCGGCCTTGGCGAGGTCGGCCTCGATCCGCTGGAAGGCGGCCTTCAGGCTCGGCACGGCCTCTTCCCACTTGGCCCGCCCGGCGAGGATCGCCGCGGGCTTGGCGGGCAGGGAGACCTCGTCGACGTCGTTCGCGTCGCCGGGCGTCGCCACCAGGGTCTGGCGCGGGCCGGCCGGCGGCGTGGCGGAGGGGGCCGCGCCCGCCTGGGCCGGCACCGGGATGTCGGCCGTGCCGGGGGTCTTCGGATCGGGATTGGTGGTGGTCGGCAGCGGATTGGCCGCCGCCGGCGGCGTGACCGGCTGAGCCGAGACCGGGGCCGGGGCGGCCGAGAGGGCGAGGCACCCGACGAGCAACGTGGCCAGCGACGTGAAGCTTGGGCGGATCAAGGCGGTGGCTCCGGATCGGCGCGGGACACGTCGAATCGCATGCCCCCGGGCCCGTCCGCAGAAACTAGGCGCGATCCCCGCGCCCGGCGAGGTGTCCCGGGTGTCCCGCCGCACGAAGCCGGTGGAGCGCGGCGCTTCTGCAACGCAGCCGTGCCGCCAGGTGCCCGTGCGTGCGCGTTCGCTTTGGCCTATAGCCCCCACGGGGCCCCGCGAGCCCCGGCAGGGCGGGCTCCTCCGGAGGCCCGGCCGATCGAACAGTCCGGACAAGGTACAGAGACGAGGCGGCATGAGCGAGCTTGCCCACCGACGGTTCCTGAAGATGCACGGAGCCGGCAATCGGATCGTGGTCCTGGATCTGCGCGGGACGCAGACGCAGGTCACCGCCGCGGAGGCGCGCGCCATCGCGGCCTATCCGCGCTCGGCCTTCGACCAGCTCATGGTGATCCACGACGCCCGCTCGCCGGGCACCGACGCCGCGCTGCGGATCTACAACACCGACGGGTCCGAAGCCGGGGCCTGCGGCAACGGCACGCGCTGCGTCGCCTACGCGATGCTCGACGACCCCGCCATGGCGCGGCCCGCCGAGAGCGGCCGGCTCCTCCTCGAGACCCTCGGCGGCCTCGTGGGCGTGAAGCGCGTCGCCGAGCGCTCCTTCACCGTCGACATGGGGCGGCCGAAGCTGGCCTGGAGCGAGATCCCCCTGGCCGAGCCGTTCCAGGACACCCGCCGCATCGAGCTCCAGATCGGCCCGATCGACGATCCGGTGCTGCATTCCCCCGGCGTCGTGAACATGGGCAACCCGCACGCGGTGTTCTTCGTGGAGCGCGATCCCGACACCTACGACCTCGCCCGCATCGGCCCGATGCTCGAGAACCACCCGATCTTCCCGGACCGCGCCAACATCTCGCTCGCCCAGATCCTCGGGGCCGACCGGATCAAGCTGCGGGTCTGGGAGCGCGGCGCCGGGCTGACCCTGGCCTGCGGCACCGCCGCCTGCGCCACCGTGGTGGCCGCCTCGCGCCTGCGCATGATCGGGCGCGGCGCCACCGTCAGCCTGCCGGGCGGCGACCTGGTCATCGAGTGGCGCGCCGACGACCACGTGCTGATGACCGGCCCCGTGGCGCTGGAATGGGACGGCAGCTTCCCGCCCGAGATCTTTTCCGCCGACGGCAGCGCGGCCTGAGATGGCGGTCGAGACCCTGACCTTCGGCTGCCGCCTCAACACCGTCGAGTCCGAGGTGATGCGCGGACACGCGGAGGCGGGGGCGTCTGCCGCGGACCTCGTCATCGTCAACACCTGCGCGGTGACCGCCGAGGCCGGACGCCAGGCCCGCAAGGCCATCCGCAAGCTCGGCCGCGAGCGGCCGGGCGCCGAGATCGTGGTCACCGGCTGCGGCGCCCAAGTCGAGACCGACGCCTACGCGGCGATGCCGGAGGTCGCACGCCTCGTCGGCAACGACGCGAAGGGCCGGGCCGAGACCTGGACCCGGCCGGTCTCGCCCGAAGCGCGGGCCAGCGTCGACGACATCATGGCGGTGCGCCGGGCCAGCCCGACCCGGATCGCCGGCATCGCCGGACAGACCCGCGCCTTCGTGCCCGTCCAGAACGGCTGCGACCATCGCTGCACCTTCTGCGTCATCCCGTTCGGGCGCGGAAACTCGCGTTCCGTGCCCCTGCCGGACGTGGTCGACCAGGTCGCCCGCATCGTCGAAGCCGGCGGATGCGAAGTCGTGCTCACGGGGGTCGATCTGACCGCTTATGGCCGTGACCTCGACGCGACCCCGACACTGGGATACCTGATACGGAGCATCCTGGCACAGGTCCCCGGCCTCGCCCGGCTGCGCTTGTCCTCGATCGATTCCATCGAGGCGGACCCGGCACTGATGGCGGCGATCGCCGACGAACCACGGCTGATGCCGCACTTCCACCTCTCCCTCCAGGCTGGCGACGACCTCATCCTGAAGCGGATGAAGCGGCGCCATGCTCGCGCCGACGCGATCCGATTCTGCAATACGGTCAGGGCCCTGCGCCCCGACGCCGCCTTCGGGGCCGACCTCATCGCGGGCTTTCCCACCGAGACCGAGGCACAGTTCGCCCGCTCCCTCGACCTCATCGCCGAATGCGGCCTGACGCATCTCCACGTCTTTCCGTACTCGTCCCGCCCTGGCACCCCCGCCGCCCGGATGCCGCCGGTGCCCGGAGACGTCGTCCGGGCCCGCGCCGCCCGTCTCCGGGCCGCCGGCGACGCCGCCCTGGCCACGCATCTCGCCAGCGAAGTGGGCCGCACCCGCCGGGTCCTTACCGAGCGCGGCGGTCTCGGGCGCACGGAAGCCTTCACGCCCGTCCGTCTCCCGCCGGAGACGCGCTCCGGAATCTTCGTCGACGTGGTGATCGCCGACCACGACGGCCGGTCGCTGATCGCCGCCTGAGCGCGCCTCGGCAGGCGACACGTCGTAGCGTCAGGCTGCGCCCAAGGCCGCGTTCCCGCAGGCCGCCAGCCCCGCTCGCATGTGCTCGGGTGCCGGTGCTTCGACCCGGATCGGTGCCTTCCTGGGGTAGAGAGGCAGGATGAGAGCCCGGGCGTGCAACTGAAGGCCCGGGCCTCCGCTACGCGGCGCGGTGCCGTAGATCGGATCGCCCAGGATCGGAAAGCCCATCGCGGCGCAATGGACCCGCAACTGATGGGTCCGGCCGGTGATTGGCGAGAGGGCAAGCCAAGTCAGACCGACGCCACGTCCGAGGACCGAGAAGCGGGTGAGGGCAGGGTCGCCCGCCGGGTCGGCCTTCATCCACCAGGAGCGCGGATCATCGGAGCGCCGCGCCAGCGCCAGGTCGATCTCGCCCGCCTCCTTCTCGGGGCCGCCCTCGACAAGCGCCCAGTAGGTCTTCTCCACCGTACCGCTGGCGGCGAAGAGCCTGTTCAGGCGGGCGAGGGCCTTGGCGTGTCGCCCCAAGGCAAGGCAGCCAGAAGTGTCGCGGTCGAGCCGGTGTGCCGCCTCCGGGCGGCGCGGCAGGCCGAAGCGCAGGGCATCGAGATGGTCGGTGAGGGTTTCCCCGCCCTTCGGGCCGGGATGGACGGGTAAACCCGGCGGCTTGTCGATGACGAGCACAAGGGCATCGCGGTAGAGGAGGCGCGCGCCTATGTCTGTTACGAGGGCATCGGCTGATGGCATGGCCCTGCGCTAACCATGCCGGGTCCGGGGAGCAAGCGGGAATGAGCGAAGACAAAAGGCCGGGCTGGCTGCTGCGCAAGATGTTCGGCACGAAGGAGGAGGAGCGGCCCGCTCCGGTGCCGGTGCAGCCGGCGGATCCGAAGCCGGCCCGCTCGCTCCCTCCGTCGCCCGCCCCACAGGCGCCGCCGGAGCCTGTTGCCGCACCGGTGGCGCCGCCAGTGGAATCCCCGGCTTCGTTCTCCGAGGGCCAGCCGGACTTTGCCACCGCTGCCACGGACGTCTCCCACGTGCCACCGCCGCCAGGCGAGCCGGGTCAGGGCACGCCCGACAAGAACGCCGTCCCCGACGAACTCGAAGGTGCCGACCTCCAGCCGGTGGAGGGCGCCGTGGAACGCCCGCCCGCCGGAACGGCCGGCGACGATCCGGCGCGGGGGGCCGAGGCGGCTGACACAACCAGTCAATCCTTCGCGCCCGAGCCTGTGCAGGCGGCGACCACCGACCCCGCCCCTGAGGTTTCGACCCAGATCTTCATGCCGGAGCCCGAGGGTGCGGAAGCGGCGGCGAAGCGCGGCTGGTGGAGCCGCCTCACGGGGGGGATGAAGCGCACCTCCACGGCCCTGACCGAGCGCGTCACCGGTCTTTTCACCAAGCGCAAGCTCGACGCCGACACGTTGGAGGAACTCGAGGACGCGCTGATACAGGCCGATTTCGGCATCGAGACTGCGACGCGGATCTCCGAAGCGGTCGGCAAGGGCCGCTACGAAAAGGGTATCTCCCCCGACGCGGTGCGCGAGATCCTGGCGGCTGAGGTGGAGCGTGCGCTCGCTCCCGTCGCGATCCCGTTTCGCATCGATACCTCGAAGAAACCCTTCGTGATCCTGATGATCGGCGTCAACGGAGCCGGTAAGACCACCACCATCGGCAAGCTCGCGCTGAAACTGAAGGCGGAGGGGCATTCCTTGATGCTCGCAGCCGGCGACACGTTCCGGGCGGCGGCGATCGAGCAGTTGAAGGTCTGGGGGCAGCGCACGCAGACCCCGGTGATCGCCCGAGCGCAGGGCGCGGACGCAGCGGGCCTCGCCTTCGATGCCTACGAGGCCGCGAAAACCCAGGGCACCGACGTGCTTCTCATCGACACCGCCGGCCGGCTCCAGAACAAGGCCGGCCTGATGGCGGAGTTGGAGAAGATCCTGCGGGTGATCCGAAAGATCGACCCGCAGGCCCCCCATGCCGTGCTCCTCGTTCTGGACGCCACGGTAGGCCAGAATGCGCTGAGCCAAGTCGAACTGTTCTCCAAGGCGGCCAACGTCACTGGCCTCGTCATGACCAAGCTCGACGGCACGGCGCGCGGCGGCATCTTGGTTGCGCTGGCTGCCAAGTTCGGCCTGCCGGTGCACTTCATTGGCGTCGGCGAGGGCGTGGAGGATCTGGAACCCTTCGCGGCTCGCGACTTCGCCCGCGCCATCGCCGGATTGGACGCCGGCTGAGGCCGACGCTCGCCCCCCCTGACACGCCGTGTCGCGGCGGGCCGTCGCCTGGAACCCACTATGTTGGACCTCATGCAGATCGAAGCCATCCCCCCGCACCGCCACCTTCCGCCGATCCTGAAGCTCGCCCTTGAGCTCGGGCCGCTCATGGTCTTCTTCTTCGGGAACGCCTACGCCGAGCGGCTCGGCGTCCATCCCGACCAGAAGCTGTTCGTGGCCACCGGCGTCTTCATCGTCGCCACCGTGGTGGCGCTGGGCATCCACTACGCACTGATGCGGCGCCTTCCGATCATGCCGCTGGTATCGGGCGTGGTGGTCATCGTCTTCGGGGGCCTCACCCTGGCCCTTCAGGACAAGACCTTCATCATGATGAAGCCAACCATCGTGAACACGCTCTTCGGCCTCGTGCTGCTGGGCGGCCTCGCCTTCGGTAAATCGCTGCTGTCGGTCGTACTGGATTCGATGTTCACCCTCACCGAGGAAGGCTGGCGCAAGCTCACCTTCCGCTGGGGGGTGTTCTTCCTCGTCCTGGCGGCGATCAACGAGGTGGTATGGCGCACCCAGACGGAGGATTTCTGGGTCAGCTTCAAGGTCTTCGGCATCATGCCGCTCACGATCGCCTTCGCGCTCGCCCAGACGCCGCTCCTGATGCGTCACGAGCGGAAGGTACCGGATGCGAAAACAGGTCCGACCTGAGGACAAGGTCGAAAAGCGCGCCTCAGGCGTCGCGGAGAATGCGGGCGGACTCCGCCTCGGTAACGCCATAGGACGCTCCCGCGATCGGCATCGGCACTGTGCGATCGTGGATCCCGATTCCGCCGCGGCCCGTCTTCAGGCCGCCGCCGAGATCGAGCACCCGCGACTCTATCATACCACCGGCGCGACGCACGCCGCGTAGCAGGGCCAGCAACGCGTGCGTCAGCGGCAGGTCCTCGCGGTCAGCGCGGACCGGACTGCGTTCGCGTCGATCCGCAATGTTCCGAAGGGTCCTGGGTCGAGAGTGGTATGCGGCGAGACGCCGACCCCATTCAGCAGGGCGTCGCCGACGATCCCCTCCGGCCCGACGATCCCGGTCCCGCCTTGGGCTACGACCAGCCTATCAGCGACGATGAATTCATGCCCGGCTCAGGAAAATGCGCAGCCGCTATGGTTCGCCCGGGCTTTCGAGAAGTCCACCCTGATCGAGGAAGCATCGCATCAGGGACGGTCTGAGGCGCTCGAACTCATGAGGCGGCAACCCTCGAAGGATGCGATCACAACTCTCTGTTTGTATGATATTTGAAAAAGCAACTCCAGCAATTGCTAGGCGGCAGCGCGAACGCAGTGTTACCTGCAGCCCAGATCATCCTTTGGCGCTACGGCGGACATGCCCCGGCGCTTCGTTCCCGGAAGAAATTATCGGCCCGTACCTCCGTTGGACATTCAGTAAACGGTGAATTTATCGAGCCATACAGTCATTCTAATGCTCTTATTTCTATATATTTCTTGTCCAGATAAGGCGCTGTTAGCAATAGATACATACGATCGTACCGCCTGATCCCGCTGCGGATCGCATTTCCGGGCATCTGTTTCGAATTAGAGATCCAAGCTCGGCCCGCGCATCAAGGTGCGGTGCCGTACCGTGGGTTTCGCATTGGCCGAGTTGATGGCGTCAGGACTTGAGACGGCGGCTCAAGAGGTCGACACTCGGCTTCGAGAACACGCACCTCGCGGCGCCGTTCGACCCTCGTGTGGTGTGAGGATACTCGGGTCATCACCGGACGGAACCACCATGCCTCGGTACTTCCTGAATATCCGGGATCGAGACACTTTGATCCTCGATCCCGAAGGGGATGACCTTCAGGACTTGCAGGACGCACGCGACCTGGTCGAGCAGACCGTCCGGGATATTCGCCAGCGTCCCGAAAGCTACGGCGATACGGATCTTTGGGAGCGAAGAAGCTTCGAAGTCACCGACCAATCCGGCCAGATTCGCCTCACAATCGCGTTCTCGACCGTGCGATAACGTACAGAGAGCTGCCGGACCCAGACAAAGTTCATCATCGCAAATTGTACGACATAGTACAGACGAGCCCCGGTGCGGTTCCTTAGGGGCACGATCCGGCTATGAGAGACGTCTGTCCCCCTGTACGAGCAGCAAGACGTTCAAAGGCTGCTCTATCGAGCCGCTACGTTTCATGCCGGTGCCGTCACAGCGATACGTTCGAAATCACCTCCTCAGCATCCTCAGCCCTGATGACTATGAGGCGGTCCAAGCTGTTGCGGAAGGGGTGGCAATCGGGCGCCGGGACATCCTGATCGCTCCGAACAAACCCATCACGCACGTCTATTTCCTAGAGTCGGGAATTGCCTCCGAGGTCGCCGCCACGCCGGAGGGACGTCGCATCGAGGTCTGCATCACGGGGCCGGAGGGTATGGTCGGGGTCCCGCTTCTGCTCGACGTCGACCAAACACCCCACGAGACCTTCGTGCAGATCGAAGGGGAAACCGTGCGAATCAAAGCTGCGGCCTTCCGTGGCCTCATTGAAGAGCGTCGGAACCTCCGGCGGACCTTCGCGCACTACGCCTATGTGGCCCATCTCCAGACCGCCGGCACCGCTCTCTCCAATGGCAGTCATACCTTGGAGGAGCGCCTCGCCCGCTGGCTGCTGATGTGCCACGATCGGGTCGACGGGGACGAGTTCCCGGTCACGCACGAATTCCTCTCGACGATGCTCGGTGTGCGCCGCCCCGGCGTGACCACAGCGATCCATAGCCTTGAGGGGGCGGGCATGATCAAGGCCCGCCGTTCCTATGTGCAGGTGGTCGACCGGACCAAGCTGAAGGCCGCAGCGGGCGACAGCTACGGCGTACCCGAAATCGAATATCGCCGACTGATCCAGTCCGGGCGCTGAAACCCTCAGATCAGCGAGATGCGGCAGCGGGCGCTCCAAGGGAGCGAATCTTGTCGAGAACGCCCGGATAGCTTTCGGGCGTGAGAATCCCCACCAGCTTGTAGCGGATGGTGCCGTCCGGCCCGATGATGAACGTTTCGGGGACGCCGTAGACACCGAAATCGATCCCGGTGCGTCCCTCGGTATCCATGCCGACGGCCTGAAACGGCACCCCGTTCCGGATCAAGAAGCGGCGCCCGTTCTCGGGCGTGTCCTTGTAGTCGATGCCGACGAGTCGGACGCCTGGCTCGCGCGCCAGACGCATGAGTTGCGGGTGCTCGATCTGGCAGGGTACGCACCATGAAGCCCAGAAGTTGACCACCGTGACTTTACCCACGAGGTCGGCGCGCGACAGGCCGGGAACAGGCGATCCATCGGCGGTCAGGCCCGGCAGGCCCGGGAGTGTGAAAGCCGGCGTCGGCTTACCGATCAACGCCGAGGGGATGGCAGCCGGATCGGCACCCGAGCGCAAGCGCAGGAAGAAGATGCCGGCAAGCACCGCGAACGTGACGAGCGGCAGGATCACCAGGAGCGAGCGCCGGGCCGGCTGCGGAGCCTGGGCTGCGGGCTCGGGCGCTGTCACGACCGCACTCCCGCACCATCCCCCACGTCAACCTGCAAGCGCTCCAGCGACCGCTTCTGAGATCGATGATCGCGCAAGCCGTGGACGATCAACCCACCGATCACCAGTGCGGTGAAAGCGTAAGCGCCCAGGATGTAGCCGGCATGTTGGCCGAGATTCATGATCGGGACTTCAACCACGGGGTTCCAGGATGCCCGGATCACGGGCGTCGGCCGATGGGAGACTCACAGCCCCTCGACCACGCGGCCGATCGACGGTTGACCCATCGAGACGCTGCGACCCGGGGTCGGTCCGACATCGAGGCGTTCTGCCTCGCGCAGGGTCAGAGCGCGGACGCGGCGGCGCAGGATCTCGGTGCGCATGGCGTAGAGGTGCAGGGTGATGCCCAGGAGAGTGAAAGCCAGGATCATCTCGAGCAGCGGGTAGAGCATGCTCGGATCGATGGACGAGCCCCCCATGCGCATGATCGAGGCAGGCTGATGCAGGGTCGACCACCAGTTCACGGAGAACTTGATGATCGGCAGGTTCACCGCGCCGACCAGCGTCAGGATGGCGATGGCGCGCGCGGCCCGGTTCGGATCCTCGATCGTCCGCCACAGGGCGATGATTCCGCAATAGATCAGGAACAGCACGAGCATCGAGGTCAGGCGCGCGTCCCAGACCCAATAGGTGCCCCACATCGGCTTGCCCCAGAGCGATCCGGTGACGAGGCAGATGAGGGTGAAGGCCGCCCCGATCGGTGCAGCCGCGCGCTGGGCGACGTCCGCAAGGGGGTGGCGCCAGACCAGGGTTCCGATGGCGGAGACCGCCATGGCGCCGTAGAAGAACACGCCGAGCCAGGCCGCCGGTACGTGGATGTACATGATCCGCACCGTCTCGCCCTGCTGATAGTCCGGGGGCACGACGAACCAGGTCAAATAGAGGCCGACCACGAGAAGCAGGCCCGACAACCCGGCGAGCCAGGGCATCACGGGCTGGGTCCAGCGCAGGAAGTGACCGGGATGGGCGAGACGTGTCCACATGGTCTCGCCCTCTAGCCCAGGGTGCGGTGCAGCAGCAATGCGTGGGTTACGCGCAGGAGGTGCAAACCCGGTCCCCTTCTCCCGGTCGCGGCCCCTCACTCATTGGCCTGGAAGCCGTCGAGCGGTGCCTCCACGCGGCAGACGAGGCCGGTCGGACGATAATCCAGGCTGATCGTGCCGCCGACGGCGCCGACGAGACCGCGCTCGATCAGCCGCGAGCCGAATCCCTTGTGCATCGGCGGCGTGACCAAGGGGCCATTCGTCTCCGACCAGGTCAACCGTACGGTCGCGCCGCCCGCATTCCCCGCGTCGTCGAGGCTCCAGCACAGCGAGACCCGGCCTTCGGGGACCGAGAGCGCGCCGTACTTGGCGGCATTGGTCGCGAGTTCGTGCAGCATCAGCGCGAGGGCAAGGGCCGCCTTCGATCCGAGGAGGACCGGCGGGCCCGCGATCCGGAAGCGTCCGGGCTGCCGATCGTCGTGGATCGAGAGGGCGCTACGCATCACCGCTTCCATCTCGGCGCTCTCGTGCACGCCGGCCAGCAGAATGTCGTGCGCCTTGCCCAGCGCGATCAGGCGGGCGGCGAGGGCCTCCTTGGCCGCCTCGACGTCGGTGACGCTGCGCAGGGTCTGTGAGGCGATGGCCTGGACCATGGCGAGGGTGTTCTTGAGGCGGTGGCTGAGCTCCCGGTTGAGGGTGCGCTGCTGCTCGTCCGCCTCGACCCGGGTCAGGCCGCCCCAGGCGCGCTCGGCCACCTCACGGGCGAAGGCGATCTCGCCGGCACTCCAGTCGCGCGGATGGCGGTCGAGGACGTAGAGGATGCCGACCAGCCGTCCGCGGCGCAGGACCGGCACCTTGATGACCGCCCGCATCCCGAGCCGGGCATAGCCCTCGGGATCGTCGACGCGCTCGGGCGTCGCGGCGATGTCGGCGACGCTGATGACGTCGCCGCGTCCCAGTCGATCGACGCTCGCGTCGAGCGTCGAGCGGGACGCGGTCGGCAGGCCGAGAGCGACGTTCGGGTCCGCGCCGCCCTCGGCGATCCAGTCGGGATTGAGCGACGCGATCTGGCCGCCGGGATCGACCTGGGCGTAGCCGGCGCGGGCGACCATGAGGGTCCGGCCCAGGCTCTCGGCCGTGGCCGCCACGACATCGGCATGGGTATGCAGGTCGCGCAGGCGGTCGCCGAGGGCGATCAGCGCCTCACGACGGGCATCGGCCCGCTTTTCCTCGGTGATGTCCTCGATCATCGCCGTGGCGTGGACGTCGCCGCCGAGGCGCTGTGAGACGAGGTTGACCCGGGCCCAGATGATGCGCCCGTCCATGCGGCAGTAGCGCTTCTCCAGGCGGAGTTGCAGCGTTTCCCCGTTGGCGAGGCGCTCGTGCAGGGTCGCCCGGGCGTCGTCATCCTCGGGCGGGGTCCAGCGCGCGAGGGAATGCCCCAGGATCTCCGCTTCCGGCGCACCCCAGATCTCGCAGAGCTTGGCGTTGACTGCGAAGGCGCGGACGGTGCGCGGATCGAACTGGACGATGCCGATATTCGCGCCCTGGAACACCGCCCGGAACTGGGCGCCGACGCGGTTGCGCTCGGTGAGGTCGAGCATCGCGGCGATCATGCGGCGGGCTGTTCCGCCTGCGTCGCGGATCAGGTGGCCGCGGTCGAGGATGTCGGCGTAGCGGCCGTCGGCCCGGCGGAAGCGGTATTCGTGGGTCCAGGTCTCGCCATTGCCGGCGAGGGCGGAGCGCAGGCTGGCCTCGACGCCGGGCCGGTCGTCGGGATGGATCCGGGCGAGCCACCAGGCGCTGGTGGGCGCGACCGCGTCCGGCGCCCAGCCATGGGCGGCGGCGAGGGCGGTGTTCCACAGGACGGTGCCGGTGGCGAGGTCCCAGTCGCGCAAGGCGTCGTGGCCGGCGCGGAGGGCGACCTCGGCCGTCCTGGCCTCGCCGACGTCCTGCATCGTGCCGACGAGGCGGGCGTGGTCGACCACGCGTCGCGCGCGCGCCCGTATCCAGCGGGGTCGCGTCGAGGTCGCGCCCCGGAACGTGCAGTCCAGCGTCCCCGGCCCGGCCGGATCGAGGGCGGCGGCGACCGCCGCATCCACGACGGCGCGATCCTCCGGATGGACCGCCGGCAGGAATCCGTCCGCGTAGGCGACGGGTCCGGCGGCCGGGAGGTCGAGCAGGGTCCGGAGGCGGGCGTCGCAGCGGAGGGTCCGGGCGGCGGGGTCGTAGGCGAAGAGGCCGAGGCCGGCCCAGTCCGCGGTCAGGTCCAGGAGCAGGGCCGCGTCGGCGGGATCGACGGCGACCTCGATGGCGGCCGTGCCGCTCCCGGCGGCCGGGGGCGGCCCGTCGGGGAGCCGGCCGGCCTGCGGGGGCTGGCCCGGCTGCGGGACCTGACCGGCCTGCTTGTCTGCAG
>NZ_JBYSXL010000055.1:0-31705 GCF_058782155.1 Methylobacterium sp. FW306-05-D | reverse complement strand
GGCCCCGCGTTTCACCCCCCGCCCGAAGGCCTCCGACGTCGCCCTGCCGGAGAGCCGGCGGGTCGCGATCCTCGATGTCAGGGACGGCATGTGCCGCTGGATCGCCGGGGACCCGCGCCGGGACGCGCCGGCTTGCGGGCACCCCACCGATCTCGGCTCGCCCTACTGCCCGGGGCACCGCTGCATCGGCACCGTCGCCGCCCGGTCGCGCGGCGTGCCGTACATCCCGATGAGGAGGGCGGCATGACGAGCTGGTCGAGCCTCGCGCAGGACTATCAGCACGCCCTCGGCGAGGACGGGGGCCGGATCCCGCGCCGACGTTCGCGGACCGGGGCGTCATGAGGCGGCACACCGCCCGCAGGCCGGGCCCCTGCGAGCGCTGCCCCATCGGCCGCGGCGTGCAGCCGGGCGAGCGGTACCTCGTTCACGTCGGCCTCGACGAGGACCACCGCGACTTCTTCTACGCCCGCCACTGCGAGGCGATGCCCGATGCCTGCCGGGCCGCGATGCCCCGGGGCGAGGACCCGCACTGCGCCGCCGTGACGTACGGCCCCGACGAAATCCCCTTCTAGGAGACAGCCCATGGTCGACGTCCGTGCATTCTTCGCCCTCTCTGGGCCGCCTGACATTCCCGACGTCCTGAGTCCCGATCGCCCGATCCTGCACCCAGAGGCATTCGATCTCGGCCTGGAGCAGGGCACGAGCGATAGCGACGGCACCTCTCATCAAACGTGGCTCGGGCACGTCTGCACGAAGGTCGCAGCCTGCTTCGGTGGAGACACCCTCGGGCGGGAATGGATCGTCCTGCGCGTGTGGGCCGGGCATAGGTTCGTGCCGGTGGGCCATGAGGCCCCGCACCAGACTGCGCAGGGGTGGCGGCACGCCGGCTGCCTGGTTCACCACGCCATGAAGGTCAGGCAGGTAGAGCAGGTCGTCGGCGATGACGGCGAGCCGCAGTGGCGGCTCCTCTCGCGCGATCCGATCTTCGTCATCGAAGACCAGCCTCTCCGGGCTATCCGGGTGCGTGGCCTCCCACCGGCCGAGCAGTCCAGGCGTTATGCCCTGGAGAAGCGCCGCGAGAAGCTCCGGCTCAGGCTGCTCCAGAGGGGCGGATTTTGATGCCCTACCTCGATTCCGAGATCGTGACGCTGCGGGACGGCACCGCCTTCGCCGTCTACGAGGGCGACGGCGCGCCCATCGTCGCAACGCGCGTCGGTGACCCCGCCCTACCGCAGGGCCTCGCTGCCTACGGCATCGGCTACGGCCGCGCCGGCGAGGCGACGGTCCTCCACCGGGGGATGCCCGCCGAGACCATCCGCGAGTTCTGCCGTGCGCACGGCGGCGTCCAGTCGGCGGGCGCGGCCGCGCTGGAGATCCTGCGGCGGATGACGCCCGCACCTCCGCCGGCGCCCCTGCCGGTGTTCGCTCCTATGGACCGGGCGCCGCGGCCTACCGGCCCGGGCAGCCGCAAGGCCCGGGCCGCCGCGCAGCTGGCGGCGTACCACGCGGCCGTCCCGAGCGCGGCCCCGGTGTGGCGCGTGCCTAACGTCACGAGGCCTGCCGAACCCATGCCCCCTGACCTCGCAGCCACCCCGTCGCAGGAGTGATCCGATGCCCTACCGCGAACGCCCGATGAGGCCCCTCCTTCTCCCGATACACCCGGAAACTCAGCTCACGGCGGACCCCGGCCTCACCGTCGAGAGCCGCCGGTTCACGAACGTACTGACCCTGCAGGAGAGCTTACTCTGGCAGACCGCGCCCCTCACTCGGGACGGGCGCGCCGAGGTGGTCGGGGCGTTCCGAGAGGGGTGGCTCGTCCGGCGGCCCAGCGTGAACCCGCCGTTCGAGATCGTACTCCGGCAAGATGGCGGGCCCGAACCCTGCGCAATCGTCCTCATGTTGCGGTCGCACACGATGTACGGCCGCCTGGTGTCGGCCGTGCCGGAGCACATTCCTTTGGAGCACGGGGACCGCTCCGTCATCGTGACGGCCGATCGCGTCATCGCTGTCCGTGGCGCGAACGAGGCCCGCGCATTTGGGTATCTCGCCAACCTCCTGGTCGGCACGCACTGGTCTCCACGCCGGCGAGCGCGGCCGATACCCGCCGAGGACGCCGATGCCCTGAGGCTGCTGTGATGTCTTGACAGATGGTTAACCAAGTCCCCATAATGGGGACCTGGAGCAGGCACTGACCTCTCCTCGCACGATGGGAAACCACGCCATGACGAAATCCGAAATCCTCTCCGCCGTCTCGCGCATCAAGCGCGCCCCGAACGTCACCCTCCTCATGCGCGCGGTCGATGCTGTGCTCGGCAGCAACGCCATGGGCATCGCCCGCATCGGCGCGCGGTGGGAGGTCTCCGAGGGCGGGTTCGCCATCTACCAGGCCGACTTCGCCACGGTGCGCCGGCGCCTCGCCAGCTACGTCATGGATGCCTGCTCCTGCGATGAGGCGGATGAGCCCGCTGAGCAGACCGCTGCCGTGGTTTCCCAGCCGACCCAGATCCAGCAGGCCTGCGCCGCCCCCCGCGTCGCCATGAGGCTCGTGCGGACCGTCACCACGCACGGCATCGTCGCCGTCAGCGTCGGCCCCTGCCCGGAGTTCCCGGACCATGGTCGCGACGAGTACCGCGTCACGACCGATGGCGATGTCGTCCGCACCCGGTACGTGCTGGCCAACGATCACTACAGCTGGAGCAGCCCCGGAGCCCGTCCGTTCATCACCCCCAACCGCAGCCCGGTGACGGCGCGCCGCACGATTGATGCGGTGGCCGAGTGCCTCGCCGCCGCGCCGGCTATGACCACCCAGCCATGCCAGCAGCAGCAAGCCCGCGACAGGCGCAGTCCAACCCGGGCCGCTCCCACTCAGTCGAGCTTCGACGCCGCCACCGTCGCTCAGGGTGACAGTGTATCGCGCCTCCTCGACGGGCTTCTGCGCGAGGACGCGCCCGGAGATCTCGCTCAGGCGCTCGTCACGGTCCACGCCGCATCGGCGCACCTCAACTCGGCCAATGTTGCGTACACGGCGTCGCCGTCGAAGGCATCGCTCGCCTCGCAGTGGCGGGCGCGCTTCATGCACCTGCAGGCGTTGCGCCACTACGACGTCCTGCTGGAGATCGATGCCATCGGCCATCTCCAGATGGGCTACGGCCTGAGGCCGTGCCTCGAAGGGATCGCGGTCCTGCAGGGCGACGAGATGCTCTTCCACGTCCCCCTCGGGACTGAGCGGCGGGGTATCGAGACCGCGCTCCGGATCTACGCCGACGCCTTCTCGGCCGGCCGTGAGGCCGGACGCGCCGCCGCCATGGCCGACTTCCGCGCCTTCATCGGAGAACCCGCGTGACCCGCCGCATCACGCCCGAGACCCTCGCCGAGGTGGGGACATTCCTCCTCGGGCCCGAGTGGCGCCGGCCGCTCGCCGCCCTGCTCGGTCCCCTCCATCCGGAAGGGGCCCGCCCTTCGCTCGATCCCCGACTGCCCGCCCGGTGGGCGACCGGCGAACGCGAGATCCCCGTGTGGGTCGGGGACGCCCTCATCCAGATCCTGGACGAGCAGAGCGAAACCGCCAGGGCTCTGGCCAACCGTCTGAAGGGGGAATGACCATGGCGCGCGATTGGGACTGGTTCGAGCCCCGCGAGAGGGACGACTACGAGCAGGAGTACGGCTTCGTCTGCGCATGGTGCGTCGAGGTCTGCGACGACCACGAAGCCATCGTGCTGACGCGCCATCCGGAGATGCCGACCGTCTGCATCAACTGCGCCTGCAGGGGAGGAGAGTGACAATGGAACCCGCCCACGCCGCCTTCCTCGACGCCTGGCGCGCGCAGGAATTCCACGTCCCCCTGGGGCCCTGGCCGCGCCCGGCCCCCCCGAAACCCGTCCTGCCGGGCCCCATCCAGCTGCCCCTCTTCGATATGGACGGAGATCCGGAAGCGCCGCCCGCCTCGCCCCCGCTGCCGAGCGCTCTCCTGACGGCCCTCATCGACGACGCCGGTGTCGGGCGCCGGCGCCCCCGGGACATCGCGATCGTCGAGGCCGCGATCGCCGCGAGCATCCCGGCCGACGTGCCGACGTTCGCCGATGAGATCCTTTCGGCCCGCCGGGATGGCGAGGACCTCGTCTCGCGCGTGCGCCTGTTCGACGGTGGCACCATCATCCTCAACGTCGTCTGCGGGCCCGAGCCCACCGTGCGCGAGTGGGAGGCCGAGGGCGACCAGCGCGCGTTCCACTACGCTGACGGCGCGTGGGTCCGATTCGACGAGGCGGTGACCCCGCCGCCGGCTAAGGCGTAGCCGTCCCCCGCAGACGTCGCGTATGTCGAGGCCGCGATCCAGGCCATCCTGCCCAAAGGTGTGCCGACCTACGTCACGGAGGTCCTCAGCGTCGGCCGCGTGAACAGGTCTAAGCGGAGGCTTGTCGAGATCGTCCTCTGGGACGGCGGGATCGGACGCCTGGAGATCTCCGGCGAACCGGGCGCCCATGGGTACCACTGGAAAACCACCGGCGGCGACGCTCGCCCCTTCCACTGGGACGAGGCGGCGAGGTGCTGGGCCCGCGTCGACGAGCCGGACGGCTGAGGGCGATCTTCCCGATCGGGTATCCCGATTTGGGTCATCTCGTAACCCATTAAAATGGCGTGACTATTTCGGTGTTTCAAATCGGGATGCCCGATCGGGAAGATCCTTACGCGGCGAGGTCGACCGGTTTGGCGTCCTCCTCGACGTCGGCCGTCGCCTTCGCGCGCTTCCCCTTGCCGGCGAGTTCGCGCTCCCTGCGCCGGCGCGCCAGCTCGGCCCCGAGCTCGACGGCCGAGGGAAGGGCGGCCGCCGCGATCGCGGCCTGCTCGTCCGACCACGCGTGCCAGCGAGCCATCAGGGTTTGCTTGAGGTCCAGGCGATCGTCCTCGGTGTAGTGGCGCTCCAACACGTCGTCGCTGCGGATGCCCTCGTTGTGGTCGACGACCATTTTGACCGTGTCCCTCGGGATCCGGAACACGGACTGGCAGACCGTCGTCATGCCGCGGCGAAGGTCGTGCGGGGAGGCAACGACCCCCATGTCGAGCAGCCTGTGATTGATCGCGGCGTCGGATAGGTGCCCGTCGGAGGCGGCATCCTTCCGCGCGGCCCGGATCTGGGGGAACAGGTACTCGCTGCCGGCATCCCGCGCCCGCGCCATCTGCTGCTGGACGAGGTCCCACAGGGCAGGCGGCAAGGGCAGGGCATGCCTGTGCTTGTCGCCCCTCTTGGCCGCGGTCTTCCTGTGCGCCGGCCCCATCGACCAGACGCCCCAGCCCGGCACCTCGGCCCACGGGACGAAGTCCTCGACGAGGGACTCGACGATGGGACGGCGACGCTGGCCCGTCAGGACGAGGAGCTGCAAGGACGTGGCGACGGTCGGCTCCAGGACGCCGGCCCGGGCGATCGCGAGGACGCGCCCGATCTCGGCGGGCTTGGCCGTGTATCCGCCCGGCACCTTGCCGTTCGCGCGGGGCTTGTCGCCCGGCGTCCGCTCGGGCGCGCGCAGGCCCGGGATCCCGGCCTCGACGCCGCTGACCTTGCGGTGTTCGTGCCGGGCGAGGTAGCTCCACATCGGCCGCAGGACGGATGCGAGGTGCTCGGCGTGGCGCTCCCGGCCCGAGGCATGGATCGCATGCACGATCGTGGCGAGGTCCTCGATCGTGATGCGCTTCACCTTCCGGTCGGCGAACACCGCGAGCTCGGGCGAGTGGAGCAGCTTGCGATAGTCCGTGTGCGTGGCCGCCCGCCGGGTGCGCGCGACTTCGGTGAGGAATGCCGTGCGGGCCTCCTCCCACGTCCACTTGTGCGGGCCCCAGGAATCCAGGAACGCCTCGACCAGGGCCGGGTCCCTTGGGCCCTTCTCCGGCTTGGGAGGGAGCTTGCGCATCTGCCGCAGCTTGTCCCCGAGCCACTTCTCGTCCGGGAGCCCGAGCCCGTCGACAAGACGGCGCCGCGCCTCCGTGGCGATCGCGCGCGCCTCCACGAGCCGCAGCAGATCCGTCGAGCCGAGCGTCAACCTGTGGGTCTTGTGGCCGGTCTCGAACTTGAAGGCGAAGCGGACGCCCCTCGGCCCGACGCGCATGAGGAGCCCGGGGCAGCCGGCGTCGATGAGGTCGTACGCCTTCCCCTTGGGGACGGCGTCGGCGACGCCTTGCTTGACGAGGGCTTCGGTGAGCTTCACGGGCATGCGGCGTACTCGGGCGGATCTCGGGCGGAGGTTTTCGGGCGGATCGCCGCCCGGGTTCTCCGCCATCCCTATCGCCAACCCGTTGCCAAAGCCTTGATCGGACATGCTAAAAGCCTGGGCTCCACCGGTTTCATGCCCGTGCCGATCCGCCCGAATGGACCCGAAAATGCTCCGTTACGAGGAATCATAATCCTTGTGTCGGGGGTTCAAATCCCTCCCTCGCTACCAAAAATTCAGCCCGCTAAGTCAACGACTTAGCAGGTCTTTGTTTTATATGAAATCTTGGCGAATATATCGTACCGGCTTGGTACCGAGTCCGTCGTAGGGCCTCCGCTTCAGCTGCATTCCTTCGTTCTTCTCATTGAAGCGCGCAGTGGGTATCCCAACGGCGTGCCCGGCAAGGCATCGCACCCGTAGCTTGGCACGGGCGCGAGGCTGGTACACACGATGGTTTTGGCGATGCCCCGACCGTACCGTCACCCGAAGACCGGCATGTACTGGTTCCGGCGACGAGTTCCAAAGGGGCCGCGGTTCCTTGTCGGAAGGAACTAGGAGCGGAAGACCCCCGGTACGAAGGAGCCCGCGCTCACGCGCATGCGCTATATAGAGAAGGCCGCCGAGCGTCCGATCCCAGGTCAACTGCGACGTCGTGAAGGTCAGGCGCTTGCCCATCAGGCTCGGATCGTCGTCGCCGAGTGCCTGGACGCCCCCGTCCGAAACCGCGACCCGGGCGACGCGCCAGTAGCCGGTGAAGGCTGACATGGGCTCTCCGGCCGTCGCCGGGAGCATCCCCGCCGGCGCCAGGAAGAGCATCGCCATCGCCGCGACTGCTGGCCCAGGCTTGTTCGCCATCGTGATCTCCTCGATTCGCTACGACCGAAAATTTCCGCGCGGGGGTTGGGCCGGCAGCCTTCGAATGACGATCCCGAAGCGCGCAGTCGTGTCGCCCCCGATGCCGATGGAAGGGAATGCCCTCAAGGACCCGCCGGAGATGATGCCGTGATCGCCATCGCCTCGGATGAGTAGACGCGCCTAGTCGATCCATCCGGCTCAAGACGATCCATCATGGTCCGCAAAATCACGTTGAGCCCGGGCGAGAACCATTTCTGCGTCCGTGTGAGCGGCTGGCCCGGTTATCGGCCCGGAGGGTTCTTCGAGAGGGTGCACGGTCTCGAAGGAACAGGGTCCGACCCGCACCTGCTCGTTCCCGAGATGGGTCACCTCGGTGACGAGATGGATCACATCTTTGACCACGTCGTTCCAGAGAATCGTCGTGGTGGCGGCGATCCGGCTCGGCCGGGCAAGGGCGATGGACACGTCGGTCAGCCCGTCGGGATAGGTCGTCTCAAGCGTGCGGCTTCCGAAGCGCCATGAGAGATCGTAGCCGTTGCGGCGCCGGAGCGTGTAGGTCCGTCCGTCCGGCTTGCGTCCATCGAGCCGAGCCGTGTCGCCCAGGCGTTCCACGTGGACGGTCTCGACGCCCGTCGATGTCGACGCGTGAAGCTCGAACGGGACCGACGATTGATCGAGCTCGCAGGCCGCATGCGCATCCCGGGCGAAGCTACTGCCTGTCGCGATTGCCGCGATGACCGCGATCACGGCACCGAGCCGAACGCATGAAACCGACATGACGCCTCGCCAGCGCTGGACTCCGAGCATCGCGAGATAAGTGGCAGGGACTATGTCGGCCCAGTGTCTGAACCTGCCGGCGATGTTGCAAATTGTTACGAGCCGGTCCTCGTCGGATGAGGCACCTACGTCTTGAGGCATCCGCTCACCCCGATTTTGGCAAAGGAATCAGCCATTCCGGGAGCCAGGCACATTCGGGTCGTCGGAGGTCTCGCTCCGTTCGGTCCGGCTGCGTCGGCCACTCGGGCGAGTCGTCCGAGCGCCCCCGAGCGGACAGTCAGGATCGCTGACCGGCGCCGATGTCGGGCATGGTGGCACGCAAAGAATTGATACCTCACAGCCCCATTTCCGCACGCTTCGGCGGCCAAGCCGGCCATGACCGAACGAGGAGGCCGCGATGGCTGATGCTTGTCCCATCCAGACGCCCGAGCAGCGCAAGGCGGCGGAGATCTTGCACGGCGCCAAGTGCGTCATGATGGAGAAGGTGCACGCCGCCATCGCGGAAGCGGAAGCGCAGGTTCGCGAACAAACCCAAGCCGCAGAACTCGATCTCACCCCGCCTCCCAGGGAATACTTCCATGTCGTCGTCCATCAGCAAATGTATCTGGCAATCTGCGGCGCGAACGTCGAAACATTCAAAGGTGGTGACGTCAGGAAGGCAATCCCGATGATCCAAAACCAACAGCGGATTGCGAACCACTACTGGGGAGCTGATATTGCGGTGACGCCGAAGGCGTCCTGACCTTGTCCGTTTCCGTTGCGATGCCTTTTTTGAGCTTGGCAGCGGTCCCTGCATTGATGTCCGCTTCGAGGCACGCGCGGTTCTGGAGCAGACGGAAAGGAAACCACCCCACCCGCTGGTAGAGCGGACCGGCGCTTTCCGACCCATGCCGGTCGTACCAATGGCCGTCGGCGCCTTCCGAAAGGGGCCATTTGTCGGTCATCCGCCAACCTCGGCTCAAAAAGGTGAGCGGGCTGTGACCGTTCGGCCCGAGAGACTACGCCAATTGTACATCCATCGACGATGCTTGCCGGTGTTCCGCGACGGCTTACGCTTCGCCGGCCGCCATAGCCCGCATGGTCCGCGGCGCATGCAAAGGCACGCGATCCTCAGTCCCATGCACCGTTATGCACCCGTGTGGCTTCCTCTTCGAGCATGGGCCCGATGACCTCAATCTCACGTTGTCCGGCCGCAAAGACGGTGCGACAGGGCAAATCGAGCGTCGGGTTCTCCGGGTGGTTCCCCGTGACCATCTTCAAGTCAGCCTCGGACATCCCGTAAACGACCCGTTTCAGGCCGGTCCAGTAGATCGCTCCCGCACACATCGCACAGGGCTCGGCCGAAGTGTAGATCGTGCATTCGGCCAGGAGGTCTCGCGGCAGAGTCGTCGAGGCTCGGGTCATCAGGACGCGCTCGGCGTGCCCCGTCATGTCGTGGTCCGGCTCGTAGGCGTTGTGCTGGGTCATCAGCACGTCGCCGTCCGGTCCGACCAGAATGGCCGCGAACGGATGAACGCCGGTCTCGCGTGCCTTCCGGGATTCCGCGATGGCGAGGCGCAGCAGTCTCTGGTGATCGAGCGCGATAGTCACGGGACACTCCCTCTCCGTCAGGACGTGGTCCCGGATCGGCCGGACGGCTGTTTCACTCAAGCAGCGAATTGCGCACGATGCGTGCGTGTTACGCGGACGCACGAAAGCCGGCGATGTCCCTCATCTCACAGGCGGCCCTGTTGCTCGACGAAGTCGCCCGCACCGGGTCGATTCGGAAGGCGGCCGATCGGCTGAACGTTTCCCCCTCGGCACTCAACAGGCGAATTCTAAACCTTGAGGACGAGTACGGCGTGAAGCTGTACGAACGTCTTCCGCGCGGCGTGCGTCTTACGGCCGCCGGAGAGATCCTGCTGACGGACATCCGTCGATGGCGCACGGAGCAGCAACGCTCGAAGGCCCGGCTCCAAGAGCTTCAGGGTCTACGCCGGGGCCACGTTGCGGTCGGACTGATGGAGTGCCTCGCCGGCGATTTCGCGGAGACGTTCTTTCGGGACGTGCAGGAGCGATACAGCCTGCTCACCCTGGAGCTGTTCGTCGGCGGGACACAGGAGGTCGTGCGCAGGCTGGTCGCCGACGAACTGCACGTTGCGGTCTGCTTTAACGTTCCGACACGGCAGGACGTCCGCAAGCTCCTGTCGTTCGAGGTGCCGGCTGGTATCGTGGTGGGACCCCGGCACCCGCTGGCCGCCTGTGAGGCGGTACGCCTCTCGGACTGCGCCGGCTATCCGTTCGTGGCCCCGGATTTCTCGCTGGCGACCCGGGAGCGGATCGAGCGCGCCATGCAAGCTGCCCAGATGCGGACGGTACCGGGCGTCGTCAGCAACTCCATCGCGGTGATCAAGCGGCTCGTGCGCGACAACGTTCATGTAGCGTTTCTCGGCGCGGTCGACGTGGTGGAGGAGTTGCGCGACAGGACCTTGCGGTTCATTCCCCTCAGTGACCGCCAGTGGCCGAAGGAGGAACTGTCCCTGATCGCACGTAACGGCGCCGGGATGCCGCCGGCGACGCACGCGATCGTCGAACGCCTGCGCGAACAGCTCGCGAAGGTCGTCGCTATTGCCTGATCGAGCGTGCGTGTTTCGACAACGCTCCGGGCGAATGATTGTGCTTGTTGGGGACACTGCGGGAGACGATCACCGGGGTACGCTTTGCTTCCGAAGGGATCGTTTCATGCTCCGTGCTCTGCTCCTCGCGTCATCGGTCCTGATGCTTCCCTCGGCAGTTGCCCATGCGGCTGACAGAGTCATCTGGCTGAACGACTGGTTGCCGGCTGGAGACAATTCACCGATTTACTACGGCGTTGCATCGGGCATCTTCAGCCGCGCCGGGATCGATGTAACGATACAGAACGCCAAGGGCAGTTCCGACGTGGTCACACGGCTGGCCACCGGTTCGGCACAGTTCGGGATCGCCGGGATCGCGGCGCTGATGCAAGCCAAGGCGGAAGGCCCGGTCCCCGTGACGGCCGTCATGTCCGTTTACAACACCGCCCCCGACGTGATCGTCACCTATCGGGGATCGGGCATCGCCCGGTTTGCCGATGTCGCCGGCAAGACCATTGCCACGCCGAGCTTCTCCGCCTCCAACGTGATCTGGCCTCTTATGCTTGAGCGGAACGGCCTGAAGGCGGGTGATGTGACGCTGCTCAAAGTCGATCCGAGCGCCCTGGCGGCCATGCTCGCGACCGGCAGGGTCCAGGGCTCGATCAATTGGCTCCCCACCGCCACCGGCTACGAGGCGACGCTCGCGGAGGCCGGCAAGACCATTCAGATCATCCCGTGGTCGCAATACGGGCTCGACAGCTACGGCGTCTCGGTACTCGCCGCGGATGCCGTCGTCCGAGAAAAACCGGAGCTAGTCGGCCGTTTCGTGGCCGCCTACAAGCAGGCGATCAGGGAAGCGAAGGCGCGTCCCGACGACGCGATTGCGGCCTTAAAGGCAGCGGTGCCGGATATCGCGGTCGTGGCGGCGCGCAAGGAACTTGATGCCGGCCTTTCCCTGACTTTAAACGACCGCAGCTCCGCTGAAGGGCTGGGCAGCTTCGAACCCGGCCGCCTCAAGGACACCTGGGACTTGGTGGCGAAGGCGCAGGGTTTGTCGCCGGACAAGCTCGATCCCGAGACCGTCGTATCCCGAGCCTTCAGCAAGTGATCCCCGAACGACGATCCAAGGCGGTCGGCACGCCGAACGCCATCCAGTTCCGCACGGTTTCACAGACGTTTCCCACACGCGACGGCGGCACGATCACCGCCCTTGACGGCCTTGACTTCGCCATCCGCCGCAACGAGTTCGTCGCGGTCCTTGGGCCTACCGGCTGCGGGAAGTCGACCCTGCTGCGTCTCGTATCTGGACTCGTCGGACCATCCGCGGGCTCCGTGACGGTCTTCGACCATCCCGTGGACGGTCCGCGCGACGATATTAGCATCGTCTTCCAGAGGCCAACTCTGCTTCCATGGCTCGATGTTATCGGCAACGTCGTCTTCCCGATGCGCCATAAGTACGGTCGGGTGACGGAAGCCGAGCGGTCGCGAGCCGTCGACCTTCTACGGCTCGTCGGGCTGGACAGATTTGCCGGTCGCGGTATCGATGAGTTGTCCGGCGGCATGCAGCAGCGCGTCGCGATCGCCCGGGCGCTACTACTCGATCCGGACATCCTCCTCATGGACGAGCCGTTCTCCGCCCTCGACGCCCTGACGCGTGACGAGATGAGCCTCGAACTGCTGCGGATCTGGACGCAGCGGCCAAAGACCGTGCTGTTCATCACCCACTCCATCCCGGAAGCCGTGCTGCTCGCCGACCGAATCGTGGTGCTGACAACCCGGCCCGGCCGGGTCCGCACGGTGATCGATGTCTCGCTCGGGCGTCCGAGGGATATTGGCACGCTATCTGACCCGGCATTCCAGGCCCTGTGTCACGAAATCCGCCAAGGGCTTTTCTCGCGAGCCGAGGCGCCGTGATGCCCAACTTTCGTCGCCATCTCGATCATTTCGCCGCGCCGCTGTTCTTCGCCACGCTAATCGCCAGCTGGGAATTCGCCTGCCGTATGTTTGCGATCCCGAGTTTTCTTCTGCCGGCACCGAGCGTGATCCTCACGGCTGGTGTCGCGATCCCGGCCTCCCAGTGGCTCGGTCACGTGGTTGCGACCCTGCGGGTCGCGCTGGCCGGCTACGCCCTGGCGGTGCTAGTATCGGTGCCGCTTGCCATTCTGCTGACTGGCTCGCGGCTCCTCACCCGTACCGTTTACCCTCTGCTCGTGGTGGTGCAGTCGACGCCCATCGTCGCGATCGCGCCGATCCTCGTTGTGACAATCGGACCGAACGACGGGGCACGCATCCTCATCACCTTTCTGATTGCTTTCTTCCCGATCGTGGTGGCGACGGTCAGCGGCCTTCTGGCGACGCCGGATGAACTCGTCGAACTGTCGCGCTCGCTTAAGGCGGGCCGCTACCGAGAGGTGACACAGATCCGCCTGCCGTTCGCGATGCCGTACATCTTCTCCGCGCTGAAGATCTCGATCACGCTGGCGATCATTGGGGCCGTGGTGGCAGAACTTGTTGCTGCCGACCGAGGGCTCGGCTTCTTCATCGCCTACGCGACGTCCATGTTCCGCATCCCGGCGGCGTTTGCGGGTCTCGGGCTGCTCGTTGCCATCAGCCTTTGCCTGTTCCGGCTCGTTCCGGCCATCCAGCGCCTCGTCGCGCCCTGGTCGCTCCCCAAACGCTGAACTTTACTCCATCGCGCGTTGCACAACTGAGTTTTCGGATAAGCGCATTTACGGCTCGTAGTTCGTCCTCTTCCGACCCGAAGTGGTCGCCGGACCATCGCTTTGATTACCCCGGATGCAGCACGGGCGGGACTGCTGCGCACCAGCAAGGTGCCGGTGGCCTGACCAACCAGGCGAGGTCCCGTTCGGCGGTACGGATCAGCGTCCGGTACGGTCTTCCAAGGCGCGGCCTATGACCTCTCCGAGGGTGTCGGCGGTCAGCGTCCCTTCCTGGCGTTTTTCGTCGACGTACACCGTCGGCGTGCTTCGGACCCCGAGGGCCGACGTCGCACGCTCGTGAACGATCCTGACGCCATCGTAGAGGCTCTGGTCGCGGAGGGTGGCGTCGAAACGCTCGGCGCTGAACCCGGCCTGCCGCATGAGGTCTCGCATGGCATCGAGCGGCTTCGGCACGAAGGCCCATACGGGCTGGCGTTCGAAGAGCAGGTCCGTGACCGCATAGTAGTTCCGGCCGCCATCGGCCCGGGCCAGCATGAAGCCGGCGGTGTCGAGGGGGTTCAAGGGATAGCCACGCAGGGTGAAGCGTACCTCCCCGGCGTCGATCCAGCGCGCCTTGAGGGCAGGCCATGTCTCCGCGTGGAACCTCGCGCAGTGCGGGCAGGTCACGGCGGCGTATTCCACCAAGGTCACTTTCGCCTGGGGCGAACCGACCCAGACGTCGCCGAGCGGACCGGCCAGGGAGGCGTCCGCGACGGAGGCGGCCAACGCTGTGCGGGGCGATGCCGAAGCAGCCAGGCCGACGGCGAACCCGGCGAGGGCCCCGCGTCGCGTGAACCGGACTGGCGCGGACGATGCGACGGATATCATGAAAGGTCTCCTCGGGGCGCTGCGACGGCGCCCGCCGGTTCGCCGGCGTCACCATCATGCGGGCATCCGAACCGGGGTCGGACGCCCGCCTGGACGTAAATGCAAATCTCAGTTCGGCCAGCAGCGGCGGCCGTAGGGTCCGATGTGGAAGCCCGCCGGGCAGGAGCGGCCGCGGATGTAGCCGCCCCATTGCCCGCCGGTCCGGCATCCCCCGTAGGGACCGCGATGGCCGTAGGGGCCGCAACCGCCGTAGACTTGGATGACCCGCGCGCCGTCCGATCCGGTCGAGACGGCGTCCTGGACCAGCGGCAGCGCCGTGGCCGGGACCGCGAGGACGGCCAGGAGGGCGGCGGGGGCGAGGATCTTCAGCATCGTCGAATCCTTCTTGGCTCACATGCGGGCCGCGATGCCTAAGCGGGCGGTGCGACCGATGAGGGCAGGATCGTCTCCGCTTGCCTCCCGGATGTGACGAGGCGATGCGTCGGCGTAACGTTTTGTAACGGGGCCCCAGACGCGTGCGTCAGTTGATGGCTGGCAAGGTCAGCACGAGACGCGCGCCCCCGAGCGGGCTCGCGTCCGCCAGCATGGTGCCGCCATGGGCCTCGGCGATCTGCCGGGCGATGGCGAGGCCGAGGCCGGTGCCGCCGGTCCTGCGGTTCCGGGACTGCTCGATCCGGTAGAACGGGCTGAACACCGCCGCGCGCTCCGCCTCCGGGATGCCCGGACCGTCGTCCTCGACGACGACCTGGCACAGCCCGCCGGTACGCTCCACCGTGACGACGACCGAGGAATGTCCGAACTTAACGGCGTTCTCGATCAGGTTGGCCACGACCCGCCGCAGGGCGACCGCGTCGCCGGCGATGACCGCATCCTGCACGTCCTCGCCAGCGATCCGGATGTCAGCGCCCTGGGCGGCATGCTCGGCCACCTCGACGGCGACGAGGTCGCCGAGGTCCACCGCCGTCCGGCCCACCTCCATTGCGGTGCCACGGGCGAAACCGAGGGAGGTCTCGATCAGCGCGGTCATGGCGTCGAGATCCTCGACCAGCCGGTCCCGGTGCTGCGGGTCCGCCACCCCCTCGGCCCGCAACCGAAGTCGGGTCAGGTAGGTCTTGAGGTCGTGCGAGATCGCGCCGATCAGCAGCGAGCGTTCGCCGAGGAGCCCGACGATGCGGTCCTGCATGTCCCGGACCGCCCGCGAGAGGCTGCGGATCTCGGGGGCGCCGTGAGGGGTCTCGACCGGTTGGTGGGTACGCCCGTCGAAGCGGGTGACGGCCTCGGTAAGGCGGTGCAGCGGGGCGAGCTCGTGTCGGGCTCCGACGAGGACAAGCCCGGCGACGACGGCGCCGAGGACCGCCACCCACAGGCTCAGCGGCTGGCCGAGCAGCCACGGCATGATCGAGCGATGCTTCTCGACGGCCGAGATGACGAGGATCCCGCCATCCGGCAGCCGGTAGGTCGCCGTCGCCAGATGGCCGATGGGACCGTTCCGATTCGTGTCGTTCACGTCCTCGGGGGCGACGCCCCGATGCAGCATGACCGTGTCGGTGTAGGCCCGCAGTTGCCCTTCCGGATTACCGGTCATCCGCCGCAGGCGTCGTTCCAGGCGCGGCTCACGGATCAGGCCGGCCTCGTCGGGGGCTGCCTCGGTGATCTTGGCCCGCAGCGCCTCTCCGCTGACGGCCTTCAGGATTGCCGGCCGCAGGGCCGGGTCCGCCTCCCGCAGCAAGGTGACGATGTTCGCGGCCTGGTCGACGCGCGGAAAACGCGTGGCGAAACGCGGGCCTTCCAGGCGTCGCTGCCAGCCATCCAGGGCTACAGTGCCGAGGACCATCAGCGAGAGCGATCCCAAGAGGAGGAGCATGATCCGCCCAAGCAGGCTGATCCGGGCCATCATGGTGCCAGACGTACCGGCGCAGCCAGGATGTAGCCTGTGTTGCGAACGGTCTTCAGCAACGGCGCGACGGAACTGCCGGAGGCGTCGAGCTTGTGCCGCAGCCGGCTCACCTGCACGTCGATGGTGCGGTCGAAGGCATCGGCCGTGCGGCCCCGCGTCCAGTCGAGGAGCTGGTCGCGCGACAACACCCGCTGCGGCCGGGTGACGAAGCAGTGCAGCAGGTCGTACTCGGCGCTTGTCAGCGGGATCTCGGCCGCCGGCTCGCCGACCGTGACCCGACGCGCGGCGAGGTCGACGACGAGGTCGGCCACGGCGAGCGTCTCCGGGGCGGCATCGGCCGGTTGGGCGGCGGTGCCCTGCGTGCGGCGCAGGACAGCGCGAATCCGGGCGAGCAGGACGCGCGGGTTGAACGGCTTCGAGACGTAGTCGTCGGCCCCCATCTCCAGGCCGAGCACCCGGTCGATGTCCTCGTCCCTGGCGGTCAATATGATGACCGGCGGCCCGCCCGACCCTCGCAATCTCCGGCAAATGGAGAGACCGTCCTCGCCAGGAAGCATCCAGTCCAGCACGATCAGGTCCGGGGCCGGGCCGGCGGCTAGGTGCCGGTCGAGGCCCGCTCCCCCATCGAGCCCGACCACGCGAAAGCCCTCCCCCTCTAGGTAGGCGACGAGCTGGATGCGGATGTCGGCGTCATCCTCGACGATGACGATGGTCGGGCCGTCGCTCATGCGCCGAAGATACGGTCGCCGGCCGGCCGGGCAACGCGAAACACGCCGTTGTCACAAAACGTTACATCGGCATCGCGGGACGTCACACCCGGGAAGCCAAGGGGCCGAAGATCCGTGGCCGCTCGGGTAATGCTTCGCGTCACCAAGCACACAGCCCCGTTCTCTACGCCTGCCTGTTCATATCGAATGATCGACCACAGGCAGGCATGTCCGGCGAGGATTTCACATCGTCAGGATTGAATAGCCCATGCCATCTCAATCTGTCGTCGCGACGGTCGGCATATCGTCGGGTGTCGCGTCGTGAGCACGGCCGAGGTCGTTGTCGACCGGATCGAGCGCCTCGCCCGGATCAGCGCCTACCCATGGAACCTGACACGGCGTGTCTACACCCCGAGGCAGGCGGAGGCCGAAGGGCTCGTCCTCGCCTGGATGGAGGAGGCTGGCTTGTCGGCCCGGCGCGATCCCGCCGGCAACCTCGTCGGCCGGATCGAGGGATCGATCCCGGGAGGCCCGGCCATCATGATCGCGGGGCACGTTGACACACGCGCGGACGCCAGCCCGTATGACGGCACGCTCGGTGTTCTGATGGGCATCGCGGCCGTCGAGCGTCTGGTCCGACAGGGCATTCCCCCGCACCACGCGGTCGAAGTGGTGGCCTTCGTCGACGATGCTGCCTCCCGGTTTCCCGTACCCAGGCTCGGCAGCAGGGCCGTGGTCGGCCGGATCGATCCGCACATGCTGGACTTCGACGACGACTACGGTGTCACGCTGCGCCGAGCCATGGAGGCGCACGGCCTCGACCCCGAGGGGCTCACGGACGCGACGCGTTCCGTGGGCGATGTGCTCGCCTATGTGGAAGTCGCAGCCGAGGCCGGCCCCACGCTGGAGCAATCGGGCTCGCCGGTCGGGGTGGTTGCGGCCCTCACGGCGTCATCGGTCCTTCGAGTTATGGTGACGGGCGCCGCCGTCGACGCGGCGACGGTCCCGATGGCGTTTCGGCACGATGCGCTGGCCGGGGCGGCGGAGTGCGTCCTCGAAGCCGAGCGCATCGGCTCCTCCCGGGATCGTGTCACCGTCACGGTCGGGCGCCTGGACGCCCAGCCGGTCCCGGTCTCCGTGGTGACGGGTTCCGTGACGTTCGCCGTCATCGTCCAGTCCTCCGACGATGCCGGACGGAACGCGGTTACCGCAGAACTCGTGGCGGCGTTCGACGGGATCGCAGGGCGTCGCCAGTTGGAGATCGCCATCGAGCAAGGCATTGATCCCGATGCCACCCGGTGTGACCCAGGTCTCGTCGGTCTGTTCGAGCGCGCCGTCGAGGCGTCGGGACACCGCGTCGTGCAGCTGACGCAGGGCATGGCGACCGACGCCTCCAATATGTCTGTGCTCGCACCGGTCGGATCGGTGCTCCTGCGGTGCAGAGGTGGAGTGGGGTGGGGGCCGGCAGGTATCGTCGACCCTGCCGATGTCGCGGTCGGCCTGGAGGTGCTGACCCTCGTCTTGGGCGCCCTGACCACCGGCTCGGACGCGACGCCATCAGGCCCCCTCGATGGCCATAGGAAATCGTCCTGACCGTCCGAGGATGAATGATGCGGGTCTTCTTTGGCGCGGACATGCCAAGGAAGCAGACGAGCTGCTACCGACCCAACGCAGTCGTTCGCGTTCCTCGACGCGATGTGCAGAAGCGGACATATGGCGAGACACCTCTAATCCACTGCCACTGGCTAATACCGGCCTTCCGGTTCGGAATGGCGTCTTATCGAAGCGAGTTTGCCTACCGCGGCCGCTTTTGCTTCGAGCGGTTCAGAAACTATTTCGATGTACGCGGTGCATGTCGGCGATCATGCGCCCATGAGCTATCGACACGACAGCCGGGCGAACAAGTCTAAGCCGATGAGCAGCGCATGCCTACGGCAGGGGCCTTTTCAAAAACACGGCGACCTCGCTCTCCCTCGTTGTCCCTAGACACATGTTCGCCGCCGGGTTGCCAAAGAAGGGGCCGCCACCTCTGCCGTATGTAGCTTCCCTTAGGGAGCTACCGGGTAGCGTTTGCCTTGGCAGAATGCCTTCTTGACTGATTATGGGAGGCACGAATGAAGGGCAGTATACATCGGTGGTCTTCGGCTGGTCGGACACCGGGGATTTGGGAGGGCTCGCACCGCGAACGAATGGACCCCAACGCTGCGGTCTTCACTCCCGATATTGTCAAAGCGATGTGCGAAGCGTTCGATCTGGCTTGGACCTCGATGCTCGCTGCAAACCTCGCTTGCGCGGCTGATCGCTTCGCGGCGGAGACACGACGTCAGCTCGCGATTGCGATCGTCGAATCTGCCTGCCGGGGCACATGCGATCGCCATCGGCTGAGCGAAAATGCTTTCAGAAGCTTCTTCCCCCTGGGGCTGCCAGGGCAGGCCGAACAGGATCGGAGCGATCCTAGGTAGGCTTTTGCTGATCGCGACCGACGCAGCCTGACGGCACGATCCCTGCGGCCAGCGCGGTCTGGAGCAAGTCCGTCAGGCTGGCCGCGTTGAGGCGGTTCATGACTTGGGCGCGGTGCAGTTCCACCGTGCGGGGGCTGATACCGAGGTGCTGGCCGATCGTCTTGTTGGTTCCACCGTCGACGAGGCCAACGAGGACCTGGCGTTCTCGAGGCGTCAACCGCGCCAACCGCGCCGCAGCGCTCTCATCGGATGTCGTCGGCCGGGCGTCACTGTGACACTCGGAGATCGCGATCAGCAGCGCGGATTGGGGTTCATCCTCATCGCTCAGGCTCACAAAGTTGATGGCGCCAGCCTTCATGGCGGCGACCGCCGAGGCGACATCTGCCGTGGGCGAACCGAGCGCGATAGTCGTCAACGCGATGGAACGCGCCTTGAGTTCCCGCGGGATCGCAAGGCATTCATTCCTCGACTGCCGGACGTCGACAAGTACGCACCCCGGCGTGAGGACCGGGGCTATGTCGAGGAAAGCCGATGCGCTGTCAAAGGTTCGGACACGATATTCGAGGCTCCGAACCAAGTTTGCGAGCCGTCGCGCCTCACCGACTTTCGTGCTGACGATGTAGAGTTGATGCTCGTCCTGGTTCGACAGATCGGCGGTGATCCCGCCCAATCGATGGACTGTACCGTTCTCGTCCCGAATCGGAAAGCTGGTCTCGCGCAGCCAGCGGATCGCGCCGTCCGCGGGACGGATGATCCGGTACTCGAACTGAACCGCCTCACCGGCTCGGACAAGCCCGAGCGACCGTTCGACCTGCTGCCGATCGGCGGGGTGGACATCTTTGATCCATTCACTGAACGCGGTCGGCCCTTCCGCGCACGGCACGCCCCAGATCCGCTCGAAGGCGGCACTTCGATAGACGATCTGTCCCGCTTCCGGATCGCCGATCCAGAGGAGGCTCCGACTGTGCTCGGCAAAGCTACGGAACTGGGCCTCGCTGGCCCGGACAGAGTTTTCGACATGGCGTTGTGCCGTGACGTCGATCACGGCGCCGATGAACGCGACGGCGCGACCATCCGCGAACGTGGTCCGGCCGGACGTCGCGACATGGCGGGTTTGGCCGCCTGTGCGCCCGATCAACCGATATTCGGTGCTGTAGCTGCCGTCCCCGGCCGGATCGATGGCGGCAGCGATGGCATCTTGGACGCGACCACGGTCATCCGGGTGGATTCCGGCTTCGAAGACACCGGTGTCGACGGGCGCATGGGCGGGGACGCCCCACATTTCGCGCACGCGCTGGTCCCAGGTGTGGACACCGGTCGACGGATCCCACGTGTAGACGCCGAGACCGACAAGATCAGTCGCGATCCTGAGTCGCGCATCGCTTCGCTGGAGCTCCTCCGCCATGACGCGGCGCTCGCTCGTATCCCGAGAAACACCGACGACCAGCTCGATCGCGCCGTCCTCCGCGTGCACCGGCCCCCAGAGAAAGTCGAAGTAGGCGCCGTAACCCATGGGGCTCCGGTAGTAGACTTCGCCCTGCGTCGTGACGCCGTCGTTCAGGACGCGGTCGATGTGGCCATCGAGTTCATCGGCCAGCTCGGGTGGGTAGTCGAGGTCCGCGAAGGTTCTGCCCAGCATCTCGTCGGAGGACAGGCCGAACAGGGCCAGCATGGCCGCATTCGCGTAGGCGAAGCGTTTTTCGGGATCGAAGGCGTAGACGAAATCGGGAATCGAAGAGAGCGTTGCCTCAAGGAAGCGGGACTGGCTCGCCAATTCCGCCGACGCGGCGTCGACCCGCTGCGTGGCCCGCTTAAGATCGTCGATGTCCTGGACGACGAGGACGACGATCGCTTCGCCTTCGCCGCGGACGGGCGCTGCGCTGACGCGGATCCAGCGTTCCGACCCGTCCTGCGCGCGATGGAGGAAGTCGATTCCCGGCAAGACCGTCTCGCCGCGCAAGGCCCGGTTGCCCGGGTAGCGATCGGGCGTGATCGGCCCGTCTTCGCCCTCGTACCCCCGCCAGCGATCCATCAGAGTCGGTTCGCGCGACGCCTGCCCGATCAGCCCGACGTAAGGGTGCATGAGTGCGTTGGAATGAACGAGATGCCCGTGATGGTCATAGATGCCGACGCCGAGGGGCAGGGTGTCCAGGATCGATGCGAGCAGGGGGCTTTGAGCGCGAAGCGCTCGCTCGACGGCGAGGTCGCGGGTCACCATCGGCCGAGCTTCTAATCGTGACCGACTCGACATGACATCCGCCCTCCTAAGTCACAACGGGCTGATGTTCAAAATTTTTCTTCAGTACCCATACGTATCGCACGTCTTCTGCTTCCTCGCGATAGGCGAATACGCGACCGGCATCGATGAAAATTTCAGCGCCGGCACAACATCGTCGATGGTGTCGTGCCTGTCCCCCGGGCTACGGCCCGTAGCCGCAACAGGTAGGCCCGGCCCGTCCGTGTGAGGCTGCTCCACGAGCCGCGACTCGGGAACCTCCCTAGGGATCATCCGGATAGCTCGCCGCTCTCGCGACGGGGATGAATCGTCACCGACGCTTCCGAGGAGATCACCATGAGAGCTCTGGTCTGGCACGGCACGCAAGACATCCGCTGCGACACAGTTCCCGATCCGCGGATCGAGGACGACCGGGACGCGATCATCAAGGTCACGGCCTGCGCGATCTGCGGCTCGGACCTGCACCTCTACGACCACGTCATGCCCGGCATGGAGAAGGGCGACGTCATGGGCCACGAGTTCATGGGCGAGGTGGTGGAGACGGGGAAGGGCGTGAACGGCGCTCTGCGCAAGGGCGAGCGGGTGGTGATCCCGTTCACGATCATCTGCGGCCAGTGTGACCAGTGCCGTCGCGGCTTCTTCTCGGTCTGCGAGCGCTCGAACCGCAACAAGCACCTGGCCGACAAGGCCTTCGGGCACACGACGGCGGGCCTGTTCGGCTACACCCACCTCACTGGCGGCTACCAGGGCGGCCAAGCCGAGTACGTCCGCGTGCCCTTCGCCGACAAGACCCACATCAAGGTGCCGGAGGGGCTCACCGACGAGCAGGTGCTGTTCCTGGGCGACATCTTTCCCACCGGCTGGCAGGCGGCGGTGCAGGCCGACATCCAGCCCACCGACACCGTGGCGATCTGGGGCGCCGGCCCGGTCGGCCAGATGACGATCCGCTCGGCAATCCTGCTCGGCGCCAAGCAGGTGGTGTGCATCGACAGCGTGCCCGAGCGCCTGGAGATGGCGCGGGCGGGCGGAGCGATCACCATCGACAATACCCAGGAGAGCGTGGTCGAGCGCCTCAACGAGCTGACCGGCGGCAAGGGGCCGGAGAAGTGCATCGACGCCGTCGGCATGGAGGCCCATTCACCGCGCGCGCTCGAACAGGCCTACGACCGCGTCAAGCAGGCGGTGATGCTGGAGAGCGACCGTCCCAGCGTTCTGCGCGAGATGATCTATGTCTGCCGTCCCGCCGGCATCCTGTCGATCCCCGGCGTCTATGGCGGCCTCGTCGACAAGATCCCGATGGGGGCCCTGATGAACAAGGGGCTGACGGTCCGCACCGGGCAGACCCACGTCAACCGTTGGACCGACGACCTCGTGAAGCGGATCGCCGATGGGCAGATCGACCCCTCCTTCGTCATCACCCACCGGGCGGGGCTCGAACGAGGGCCGGAGATGTACAAGACGTTCCGCGACAAGAAGGACAACTGCATCAAGGTCGTACTGCGGCCCTGAATGGTGCCGCAGCGCGCCGTGCTGCGGCGCGTCTGCCACTTCGCCCCCGTGTCCACCGAGGAAGCCAGCATGTCCGAGTCCCCGTACCCACGAGACCGGAGCCGCCCCCCCGCGCAGACGCCTTTGCAGAGCTATCTCGCCTCGAACCCGCGCCGTAGGCCAGATCCCGGAACCCGGGCGCTCGCCCAAGGTCTCGGCTGGTTCTCGATCGGTCTCGGTCTCACCGAGCTGGCCTATGGCGATTCCATTGCGCGCTGGCTCGGAATGCCGCGCTCGGCCCCGGTCATCCGGGCCTATGGCGTGCGCGAACTCGTCCAGGGAGCCGGGATCTTGGGCTCGGGCGATCCGACCCCCTGGATCTCGGCACGCGTCGCGGGGGACGCGCTCGACATCGCCACGGTTCTGCCCGGGCTTGAAGACCCCAATCCCCGCAAGCACAACGTGCTGCTGGCACTCCTGGCTCTGGTGAGCGTCACCGCCGTCGACGTGATCTGCGCGCAGAATCTCGCGAAGGCACCCCTCGCTCCATCCGAGAAGGTCAAACGGGATTACCGCCGCCGCAGCGGATTTCGGCGTCCTGCCGAGGCGATGCGGGGAGCGGCTCGCGACTTCACGCCACCGTCCGACATCATCGGCCCAGAGGCGATACGTCCCTGGACATTGGCCAACGCCTGAACGCAACGGAATGGTAGGCCAGATGCTCCCTGTTCTCGAGCAGGTGTCGGGCGCGCTCGTGATGGGGCTCGTCCTCGCCGACGTCTTCCTGACCGTCCTCTACGCACGCATCGGAACGGGCTTGTTCGCGGACCGGGTGGCCCATCTCATCTGGGCGATCTTCCACCGTGCTGGCGATCTCTTCGCAGAACGACGGGGTGCGGTGCTCTCAGCCTGCGGCCCGGTCATCCTCATCGTCTACGTTCTCTTCTGGTCGATGGGACTGACCCTCGGCGCCGGCCTGATCATCCACCCCGCGCTGGGTACGGCCGTTCGGGCGAGCGGCGGCGAAACACCGACCGACTTCGTGACCGCCCTGTACGCGGGCGGCAGCAGCATCGCGATTGTGGGGGCGAGCGACTTCAAACCCGCCACAGACGCCTACCGGGTGCTCTACCTCGTCAACTCGCTCGTCGGGATGTCGGTGACGTCGCTGGTCCTGACTTATGTGATGCAGGTCTACAGCGCGCTTCGACAGCGCAACGCCCTCGGCCTGAAGCTGCATCTGCTGGCCGGCGAAACCTCTGATGCGGCCGAACTCCTGGTACGTCTGGGGCCCGAAGGACAGTTCAGTTCCGGATACACCCACCTGGCCGATGTCGCCGGGTCCCTCGCCGAAATGAAGGAGGCGCATCACTTCTATCCCGTGCTCTTCTACTTTCGCTTCCGGCAGCCCTTCTATTCCGTCTCGGCGCAGGCGTTCATCGCGCTCGACACGGTGTCGCTGATCCGAAGCGGAATTGTGGATTGTCAGGCCGCATGGCTCAAGGAGAGCGCCGCTGTCGATGCGGTCTGGCGCGTCGCCATGCTGCTTGTCGTCACGCTCGAAACGACGTTCCTGCCCGGGGATCTGCCAGCGCCCACCGACACAAACTGTACCGAGCGCGAGGCATGGCGTACCCGCTACGCAGCGGCCGTCGGGCGGCTTTCGGAAGCCGGCGTCGAGGCGACACCGGGTGGGCCGGATCCAGAGACCTATGTCGCGTTGCGGGCACGGTGGCAGCCACACATCGCACGACTGGCCCCTGCGATGGCCTACCACATCGAAGAGTTCAGACCCGGGAGGGAGCCGCACCCCTGAAACGCTTCGTCCGAGCGTATCGAAAACGGCGCCCGCACGCGCTCGCTGTTGCTGGTCTGTCAACTTCGTCGAACGCGCTCTCGAGAGCCGCTGCTCCGCCGTCGAGAAATTGCACCGGAAGAGCTGACTTTGGCCCAGCGTCTTGATCCCCGAAGACGGGTCGCCCTCAACCTTCATTGCCGGTTTCGACCGTCGGCAGGCCATCGCTATTCCTGCAACGTAGAGCAATTGGCTGAGCTTGAGGAATATTCGATTCGGACTACGGACAACACCTTAGGACTCTACCGGATCATACAATCGCGCAATGCATGACACGCTTCTGATAGAAGCTGCGGCTTCAGGTTGGGAGATCCATCCAATGCTCGGGACTGGAACGACCAATCCTCACCCTCCAAGGAAGCCCACCATGGTGACCAAAGCGCTTTTCGTACGACTCGAAGCGAAGCCCGGAAGAGAGGCCGACGTGGAAAGTTTTCTGCGCGGCGGCCTTTCGATTGTCGAGCAGGAGCCGGCGACGACAGTCTGGTTCGCCGTTCGGATCGGACTGTCGACCTTTGGAATTTTTGACGCCTTCCCCGACGAGGCCGGGCGGCAGGCCCATCTTTCCGGCGGCGTCGCGCAGGCGCTGAAGGCACAGGCGTCCGAACTGTTCTCCGAGCCGCCTTCGATCGAGGAAATCGACGTGCTCGCCTCGAAGCTTTCCCGGTAGCGGGGGCCGGTGCCCCATGGATCGCAGGCCGACGCCGGGAACGCGCTCATGCTGGCCGCAGGAACTACGATTTGAGCGTTCAGCCGTTCAAGTCCGGCGTCGCCTTCAAGGGCCCGCCCTCTCCTCAAGTGGGCCGCAGCGTCCGAGCGGGCGATGAGCGCCGTCCCGAACCCAATCCTTGTCGAAGGGAGACACGAACATGGCTTCTGAAACCCTCAACGGCTTGAAGATCGCGATCCTGGTGACGGACGGCTTCGAGCAGATCGAGATGACCGAGCCGCGCAAGGCACTCGACGAGGCCGGCGCCGAGACCCGGCTCGTATCGCCCAAGGACGGTCGGGTGAAGGCCTGGAACTTCACGGATTGGGGCAGCACCTTCCCGGTGGACATACCCCTCGACAGCGCCCGGTCCGAGGACTTTGACGCGCTCCTGCTGCCGGGTGGCGTCATCAACCCCGACATGCTCCGCACGCTGCCCGAGGCGGTCGCGTTCGTGAAGGCCTTCTTCGACGCCCGCAAGCCCGTGGCCTCGATCTGCCATGGCCCCTGGACCATCATCGAGGTGGGGGCCGCACGCGGACGGCGCCTGACCTCCTGGCCGTCGCTGATGACCGACCTCAAGAACGCCGGGGCGGAGTGGGTGGATGAGGAGGTTGTCGTCGATCAGGGCTTGGTCACGAGTCGCAAACCCGACGACATCCCGGCCTTCAACCCGGAGGTGATCAAGCTGTTCGCGAGCGCACGGGGACCGTCGCGACAGGCAGCCGCCCAATGAAACCGAAAGCCGCGGTCGACGCTGCGCAGCAAACGCCTTCTCCGTCGGGACCGAAGAGCATGGAGCGGCGTCCGTTCGGTCCTGTGCCACGCGAGATTGCGATGATCGGCCAGGGAACCTGGTACATTGACGACGCGCACCGACCCACCGCTGTCGCGACCCTGCGGCGGGGTCTCGACCTCGGCATGACCCACATCGACACGGCCGAGATGTACGGCGACGCCGAGACCGTGGTAGGCGAGGCTATCGCTGAACGGCGCGAGGAGGTCTTCCTTGTCTCCAAGGTCCTCCCCAGCAACGCGACGCGCGCGGGGACCGTGGCGGCCTGCGAGCGCTCGCTCGCGCGCCTGCGCACCGACAGGCTGGATTGTTACCTCCTGCACTGGCCCGGTCCGCACCCACTGGAGGACATCTTCGCCGGCTTCGAGCGGCTTCGCGAGCAGGGCAAGATCCTGTCCTGGGGGGTGAGCAACTTCGACGTGCCCGACCTCGATGCCGCTTGGAAAGCCGGGGGCGAGGGCCGGATCGCCTGCAACCAGGTCCTCTATCACCTCCAGGAGCGTGCCATCGAGCACGCGGTACTGCCGTGGTGTGAGGAGCACGGTATCGCCACGGTCGCTTACAGCCCATTCGGCCATGGCAGCTTTCCCGGCCCGTACACGTCGGGGTACCGCGTCTTGGGGGAGATCGCGTCGAGCCACGGCGCGACCGCACGTCAAGTGGCGCTCCGCTTCCTGGTGCGGCGACCGTCGTTGCTCACGATCCCCAAGGCGTCCAGCCCCGAGCACGTCGCCGACAACGCGGCCGCCGCCGCGCTGCAGCTGACGGAAGCCGAACTTGCCCGGATCGACGCGGCATTCCCGCTCGGCTCCCGGCCGCGCCGGCTTCCCATGCTGTAGGGCCCATGAAAATCCGCTGCAGGCGGAAGGAACGGATCGCGATGCGCGCCTCGGAGCAAGGGTTCGGCGCAGCCGTGATGCTGACCGTCCTCCTCGACGTGTTCCTGAGGGGGATTCACGCCCGTATCGGAACGGGAATCCTCAGCCCCAAGCTCACCCGGCTGACGTGGCGGCTGTTCCGAGGTCCACCGGCCGGACGCTACGAGCCGATGGTGTTGACCTTCCACGGGCCGGCAATCCCTCTGCTGCGGGTCTTGACGCGGTCGGGGCTCCTCGCGTCCGACGCTGGATTGATCATGCAGCCCGAACGCGGCACCGGCGTCCGGGCCAGCAGCGGTGAGACGCCCACGGACCTTGTTGCCGCCGTCTACCCCGGCGGCGGCAGCCTTCTCCATCGTCGGCGCGAGCGATTTCGCGCCGCATACAGCCGCCATCAAAACGCGGCCCTCCAAGCGTCGCCCAAGACGGCCCACCACAGACGTTTGTCGTTCACTGGCAATGCGGTTGTGCTGCCGGGGCTGTTTCCTAGCCGACTGTTCGGGATCTTTTCCGACCCAAGCCGTGCAAACGCTCCTTCGGCCGTATCCTGAATGTCCAAGAAATCACCATCTGGCAAAACTTACCCGCTTGCCGAGGATGAAAACGGCGGATTTCGTTTGAACCACCTGCGTGCATTCCGAGCGATCAACTGGCGCGTGGTTCCCGCGCTCCTGAACCTCTCGTCGGCGCGGCGACGCTTGGTGCCCTTAAGGGAGAGGACGATGTGATGGACCAGCCGAAGCCGAGAGAACCGGTAAGGATTGCTCGATCAGGCGCGGGACGGCCGGGCTACGTCACGGTGAGGGGCGCCAGGGAGCACAACCTGCGCGACGTCGACGTGGAGCTGCCGCGCGATGCCCTCGTGGTGTTCACCGGCATCTCCGGCTCCGGCAAGTCCTCGCTCGCCTTCGGCACGCTCTATGCCGAGGCCCAGCGGCGCTACTTCGAGTCGGTCGCACCCTATGCCCGGCGGATGATCGATCAGGTCGGGGTGCCCGACGTCGACGCCATCGAGGGGCTGCCCCCCGCCGTCGCCCTGCAGCAGCAGCGCGGCACGCCCAGCGCCCGCTCCTCGGTGGGCAGCGTCACCACCCTGTCGAGCCTCGTGCGGATGATGTACTCGCGGGCCGGCACCTACCCGCCGGGCCAGCCGATGCTCTACGCGGAGGACTTCTCGTCCAACACGCCCCAGGGCGCCTGCCCGTCCTGCGGCGGGCTCGGAAGGGTCTACCACGCCACGGAAGCGTCCATGGTGCCCGACCCTTCGCTGACGATCCGTGAGCGCGCCGTCGCGGCCTGGCCGCAGGCCTGGGGCGGGCAGAACCTGCGCGACATCCTGGTCAGCCGGGGCATCGACGTCGACACGCCCTGGAAGGATCTGCCGCGGGCAGTTCGCGACTGGATCCTGTTCACCGACGACCAGCCGCAGGAGCCGGTCTATGCCGGACTCTCCCCGGAGCAGACGCAGGCAGCCCGCCGGCGTCGCCTGGAGCCGAGCTACATGGGCACGTTCACGAGCGCCCGCCGCCACGTGCTCGGCACCTTCACCAACTCGCAGAGCGCCCTCATGCGCCGCCGCGCCGCGCGCTACCTCGTGAGCGAGGACTGCCCCGCCTGCCACGGCAAGCGCCTGAAACCCGAGGCGCTCTCGGTCACCTTCGCCGGGCTGGACATCGGCGAGCTGTCGCGCATGACGCTCTCCCAGCTCGCCGAGGCGATGCAGCCGGCGGCCGAGGACCGGCTGCCCGACGACCGCCCCGGCAAGGATGCCGCCCAGGAGACCCTCGACCGCGAAGCGGGCCAGCGGGATCGCGCCCGGCGCGCCGCTGCGGGCACGTCGGCCCATGCGGGGGCGCCGGACGTGCGTGCGACGCCGAACCTCTCCATCGAGAAGCGCCTCGCCGCCCAGCGCCTCGCCGCCGACCTGGTCGATCGGATCGGGACGCTGGCGGAACTGGGTCTCGGCTACCTGTCGCTGGACCGGGTCACCACGACCCTGTCCTCGGGCGAGCTGCAGCGCCTGCGCCTCGCCACCCAGCTCCGTTCGCAGCTCTTCGGCGTGGCCTACGTGCTCGACGAGCCCACGGCCGGGCTGCACCCCGCCGACGGCGACGCCATGCACGAAGCGCTGGCGGGCCTGCTCACCGCGGGCAATTCGCTCTTCGTCGTCGAGCACGACATCGGCACGATGCGCCGCGCCGACTGGCTGGTCGATGTCGGCCCGGCGGCGGGCGAGCAAGGCGGCACCGTGCTCTACAGCGGCCCGCCGGAGGGGCTGCGCGACATCGAGGCGTCACGCACGCGCCTGCATCTTTTCGGACTCGCCGAGCCGCCGCGGCGTGCGCGGCGCGAGCCCTCGGGATGGCTTCGCCTGGAGGGCATCGTCCGCAACAACCTGCGCGGGGTCTCGGCCGCATTCCCGCTCGATTGCCTCACCGCCGTGACCGGCATCTCCGGCTCCGGCAAATCGAGCCTCGTGAGCCAAGCCCTGCTGGAACTCGTCGGCGACCGCCTCGGACGGCCCGTCGAGACCGACGACGAGCCGGATCTCCTCGACGACGCGCCGGGCCCGACGGAAGGGCGCATCGTCGGCGGCATGGAAGGGGTCCGGCGATTGGTCCAGGTCGACCAGAAGCCGATCGGGCGCACGCCCCGCTCGAACCTCGCGACCTATACCGGCCTGTTCGACGCCGTCCGCAAGCTGTTCGCCGCCACCCCCGAAGCGCGGCGCCGCCGCTACGACGCCGGCCGCTTCTCCTTCAACGTCGCCAAGGGCCGCTGCCCGGCCTGTGAGGGCGAGGGCTTCGTCAGCGTCGAACTTCTGTTCATGCCGAGCATCTACGCCCCCTGCCCGACCTGCCACGGGTCCCGCTATGCGCCCGCGACCCTGGAGGTGACGTGGAACGGGCTGACGATCGCGGACGTGCTCGGTCTCACCGTCGAGCGCGCCTGCGCGGCCTTCGCGGACGAGCCATCCGTGCTGCGCCCGCTCGCCGTGCTGCGCGATCTCGGCCTCGGCTACCTGCGCCTCGGCCAGCCGGCGACCGAACTTTCCGGCGGCGAAGCCCAGCGCATCAAGCTCGCGACCGAGCTGCAGCGGGGCCAGCGCGGCGGCACGCTCTACGTCCTAGACGAGCCGACGACCGGGCTGCACCCGACCGACGTGGATCGCCTGATGCTCCAGCTCAACGGCCTGGTCGACGCGGGCAACACGGTCGTCATGGTCGAGCACGACATGCGCGTCGTCGCGGGGGCCGATCACGTCATCGACGTGGGGCCCGGCGCCGGAAACCTGGGTGGCATTGTCGTCGCGGCCGGCCGTCCCGAAGTGGTCGCCGAGGCGCGGGCGAGCCGCACGGCACCCTATCTCCGGGAAGAGCTTGATGCCTACGAAGGCGGGGGCGCGCTCCCGTAGCGTCCCTGACGACCCGTCGTCGATACGGAATCTGCGCTTGATCAGCGCCAAAGTCGATGACGGCATCCAGAACGATAGACCTCAGACCGACCCCGGAGACCGACGATGAAGATCCTGATGGTGCTGACCTCGCACGACCGGCTCGGCGACACCGGGCGCAAGACCGGCTTCTGGCTGGAGGAGTTGGCCGCGCCCTACTACGTGTTCAAGGATGCCGGTGCGGAGGTAGTTCTGGTCTCGCCCGCGGGCGGCCGCCCGCCGCTCGATCCCAAGAGCAGCGAGCCGGACGCCCAGACCGACCTGACCCGACGCTTCGAGGCGGACGGCGAAGCCAGCGCCGCATTGTCGAACACAGGCCGCCTCGACGGCGTCACCCACGAGGGCTTCGACGCGGTGTTCTATCCCGGCGGGCATGGCCCCTTATGGGATCTGGCCGAGGACCCCGCCTCGATCCGGCTGATCGAGACGATGCTCCGGGCCGCCAAGCCTGTCGTCCTCGTCTGCCACGCCCCCGGCGTCCTGCGTCACGCCAAGGCGCCCGACGGCAAGCCGCTCGTCGCCGGCAAGGCCGTCACCGGCTTCACGAACACCGAGGAGGAGGCCGTAGGCCTGACCGCCATCGTCCCCTTCCTCGTCGAAGACGAGCTCAAGCGGGCGGGCGGCGTCTTTTCAAAGGCTGGCGACTGGGAGCCGTACGTGGTCGCGGACGGGTTGCTGATCACCGGCCAGAACCCGGCTTCGTCCGGGATGACTGCGGAGCGCCTTAAATCGTATCTCGACAATCGATGAACCACTGGGGCGATCGACTTGTGAAGAGCTCTCGCAGTCCTTTGCAAGTTCCAGGGAGGTCCGTTTGCCGGATGCTTGGGGAAAGCAGGGACCTACGGTCGGATGAGTCGCACACCTGCCTTACCAGTTTCAAAACCTCTCGACGCTGGATTCGAGGAGCTGGACGCTTAAATCTAATTCCCTCTGGTAAGCATGAAAAAATCCCGACGTCGATTCTAGAGGGACCTGACCGTGCTCCTGATTACCGAACGCCCAAGATGGGCGCAAAGCCGTCGACTTTCTCGGTGAGAGCTGAGGTCCGTTTTCGTGGCATCACTGCTCAAAAGCAGCCAGACTGCTCTCCACCCAACCTGGTCGCAGAGCAGACCGGCAGAAGCCGACCCATGCCAGCCATCCGCACCGCCCTCGGAGATTATCTAAAGCGTAGGGGTGGACGCCCCCTGACGGCATTGATGTGCCAGAGTGGAGGTGTTGCAACACCACTGCAGGAGGCGTCCAT
>NZ_JBYSXL010000054.1:0-32241 GCF_058782155.1 Methylobacterium sp. FW306-05-D | reverse complement strand
CGGCGGTACCGGTGGGGGCGGCGGCTTCGCGCTCACCGCGGCGGACCTCGCCGGGATCAAGGCCCTGGTCACCGGGCAGCCCGTCGCCGGGGGCGACGACGACGCCAACGGGGCTGCCGGCGTGCGCCATCTCTCGGGCGCCGGCAACAACCTGGCGCATCCGGAATTCGGATCGGCCGACCAGCCCTTCATCCGGCTCACCGACGCGCATTACGGAGCCTTCGACCCGGCCGCGGGCAACAACGCCGTCAACCCGCTCTTCGCGGGCCTCGACCCGCGCGCCATCAGCAACGTGCTCGGAACCCAGGAGGCCGACCTGCCGCATCAGGCCAATGGCGCCAACATCTTCTTCATGGCGTTCGGCCAGTATTTCGACCACGGCCTCGACTTCCTGCCGAAGAGCTCGGCCAACGGGATGGTCGAAATCGGCGGTCCGGGCTCGGTGCGCAGCCCCACGAGCGACAACCCCGTCGACCTCACCCGGGGCGCGGTGGCCTCGATCGACGCGAACGGCATCCCGCAGCACCTCAACAAGACGTCGCCCTTCGTCGACCAGAACCAGGCCTACGGCTCGCATGAACTCGTCGGACAATTCCTGCGCGAGAGCAATGGCCACCAGGGCGTCGGGGCGCACCTGCTGGCCGGGCTGCCGGACCCATCGAACCCGGCCTTCAACCTGCTGCCGACCCTGCGGGCCCTGATCCAGCACCACTGGGAGGCCGACACGATCTTCCACGACGCCTCACTGCCCGGCGGTTCGATCAGCTTCCGGGATTATTACTCGCACTTCGCCACGCCGGGCCATGCCCCGGGAACCCTCGTCGACCCGGCGACCGGCGCCTTCGACCCCGGCATCGTCAGCGCCATGGCGGCCGACTTCATGGGCAGCGGGAACGCCCTGCTCCTCGACACGAACCCCTTCGTGAACCTGCTCGACCACTTCGTGGCCGGCGATGGGCGGGCGAACGAGAACGTCTCCCTGACGGCGATGCACACGATCTGGGCGCGCAACCACAACTTCCACGTCGACAACCTCGTCGAGTCCGGCTTCCAGGGCACGCCGGAGGAGGTGTTCCAGGCCGCCAAGATGATCAACGAGGCCGAATACCAGCGTGTCATCTTCACCGAGTTCGCCGACCATCTCATCGGCGGCATGAAGGGAAGCGGCTCGCACGGCTTCAATGGCTACGACGCGACCGTGGATGCCCGCATCTCCGAGGAATTCGCTTCGGCGGTCTATCGCGTCGGGCATTCGCTGATCGGCGAGACCCTGACGGTGCTCGGACCGGACGGCCAGCCGCGGCAGGTGCAGCTCGTCGATGCCTTCCTGAACCCGACCAACGAGGCGGGCGCCTTCACCGCCCCCCTCCCTCCCGGCTACGTCCCGCAGCCCGGCTACGCCCAACTCGGCGCGAACGCCATCCTCGCCGGGGTCGCCACGCAACCCGCCGAGGAGGTCGACTTCAACATCGTCGACGCGGTGCGCAACGATCTGGTGCGGATCAACGCCGACCTGTTCGCCTTCAACGTGGCCCGCGGCCGCGACGTCGGGCTCGGCACGCTGAACCAGGTCCGCGCCGACCTGCAGGCGTCGTCCGATCCCTACGTCCACGAAGCGGTGGGCTTCGCGGGCGACCTCAGCCCCTACACCTCCTGGGCGGACTTCCAGGCCCGGAACGGCCTGAGCGACACCGTCATCGCGCAGTTCAAGGCCGCCTACCCGGATCTCGTCCTGACGACGGCGCAGGAGCGGGCGGCTTTCGTCGCCGCCAATCCCGACATCGTGCTGCATGACGGGGCCGACGGTGCCAAGGTCGTGTCCGGCATCGACCGCGTCGACCTCTGGGTTGGCGGCCTGGCCGAGAAGCACATCAACGACGGCGTCGTCGGGCAGACCTTCTGGGTCGTCCTGCACGAGCAGCTCGACCGCCTCCAGGAAGGTGACCGGTTCTACTACCTCGACCGGTTCGACAACTTCGACTTCTACCAGAACCAGGTCGACGGTCAGAGCTTCGCCGACATCGTCGCCCGCAATACCGGCTTGACCGGCCTGCAGGAGGACATCTTCGCGGTCGACAACGAGGATGGGCAACCGGCCGGTGGAACCGGTGCGGGGACCGGAACGGGCACCGGGACCGACGACGGCACCGGGGTCGGTGGGGGCGGAACGGGAACCGGGTCCGGCGATGACGCCGGGACGGGCGGCACGACCGGTGGCAGCACCGGCACGGACGACGGAACCGAAACGGAGACCGGGTCCGGTGGAACGACCGGAAGCGGTTCAGGGCACGGTGCCGGATCCGGAACGGGTGCCGGAGGCACGAACGGCGGCGGTTCGGGCGGCGGCTCCGGAAGCGGTCACGGGGCCGGAGACCCTCCGTGCGACGACGAGCAGGAAACCGACGGGGCCGAGCATGGGGACGACGATCACCCCGGCGGCACCGTTCCGCCGGCCACGGGCGGCACGACGGGAGGGGAAACCACCGGCGGTGGGGCGACGACGCCACCGGCCGAGCTTCCGCCGAGCCTCGTGGCCGGCACCACCGGCGATGACGTCCTGTCCGGGACGCCCGGCCCCGACACGCTCCTCGGCCTGTCCGGCGACGACAACATCCTCGCCGGCGACGGGGCCGACGTGATCCGGGGCGGCGACGGGAACGACTTCGTCGATGCCGGCGGCGGCCGCGACGTGGTCTTCGGCGGGGCCGGCGACGACGACATCCTCGTGGGCGGCGGCGACGACATGGTCTACGGCGACGCCGGCGCGGATCGCATCCTCGCGGGGTCCGGCAACGACCTCGTGACGGCCGGGGCCGGAAACGACTCGGTGATCGGCGGCGACGGCAACGACCTCTTCGTGGCCGAGATCGGGGACGGAAGCGACAGCTACTGGGGCGACGAGGTCGGGGGCGGCACCGGCATCGACACCCTCGACATGTCGGCCATCACCGCCAACATCATGGCCGACCTCGGCACCGGACTCGCCGGACGCGGGAGCGTCGCCAGCAGCCAATCCGGGTCCGATACCCTCTGGGGTGTCGAGAACATCGTGACCGGGTCCGGCGACGACACCCTCACGGCCAGCGACGCCGTGAACGTGATGGATGGCGGCCTCGGTGCCGATGTCTACCGCTTCCTCTCGGCGGCGGCGGCGAACGGCGACACCATCGCGAGCTTCCAGCCCGGCGACAAGGTCGACCTCAGCGGCATCGACGCCAACCAGGGCGTGGCCGGGAACCAGGCGTTCACCCTCGCCTCGGGAGCGGCCTTCACCGGGGTGGGTCAGCTGCTGGTGACCCAGGAGCACCGGGCCGACGGGGACTACACCGTCGTGGAAGGCAACACCGGCGGCGATGCGGCCCCCGAGTTCAAGTTCAGCATCAAGGGAGCCCCGGCCGCGACGGCCGCGGACTTCGCCCTCTGACGTCCGGGGGGCCCCGCGCCGGGGCCCCTCCGGTTCCGCCGCGATCAAGGGGTATGGGACATGCGCTCCAGGGATCAGAAAAAGCTCGCCAAGAAGAGAAGCACCGAGGCGCTGACCCGGCATTTCGGGATGCCGTTCGTGTTCCTCATCGCGATGTCGGGCATCATCAACATCCTCGCCCTGACCGGGTCGTTCTACATGCTCCAGGTCTACGACCGGGCGCTGCCGAGCGGCAGCCTGCCGACCCTCGTCGGGCTCTCGACGCTCGCCATCGGCCTCTACGTCTTCCAGGGCCTGTTCGACGTCCTGCGCCAGCAGATCCTCGTGCGGATCGGGGCGCAACTCGACCGCCGGATCGCTCCCCTGGCGCAGCGGGTCTCCATCGACATGCCGCGCTTCGGCTTCTCCACCGCGGAGGCGATGGAACGCAGCCGCGACGTCGACACGGTCCGCGGCTTCCTGGGCAGCCCCGGGCTCGTGGCGCTCTTCGACCTGCCCTGGACGCCCGTCTTCCTCGTCTTCGTCTACATGCTCCATCCCTACCTGGGGGGGCTGACCATCGCGGGCGCCGTCCTCCTCACCCTCATCACCATCCTCACCGAACTGCTCACCCGGCGGTGGACGGGGGCGACCCAGCAGGCGGTGGTGGCCCGCAACGCCATCGCCGACTCGAACGCCCGCAACGCCGACGTGCTGAAGGCGATGGGATTCGCGGAGCGGGCCGTCGACCGGTACCGCCTCGCCAACAACGAGCACCTGGAACTCCAGACCCGAACGACGGACATCACCGGCACCTTCGCGGCCATCTCCCGGGTCCTGCGCATGATCCTCCAATCGGCGGTGCTCGGGCTCGGGGCCTACCTCGTGATCGGTGGAGAGCTCTCGGCCGGCTCCATCATCGCGGCCTCCATCACCTCGGCCCGTGCGCTGGCCCCCATCGACCAGACCGTGGGCAACTGGAAGGGCATCGCCGTTGCCCGCAAGGCCTTCGCGCGGCTGGCGGAGACCCTCGTCGCCCTGTCCGGCATCGACCGTCCGATGCCCCTACCGATGCCGGGATCGTCCCTCCACGTCGGGTCGATCACGGTCGCGGCGCCCGGCTCGGGGCGGGTGCTGCTGTCGGATGTCGCGTTCGAGCTCCAGGCCGGCCAGGCGCTCGGCGTCATCGGCCCGAGCGGGGGCGGCAAGACGACCCTGAGCCGGGCGCTGACGGGCATCTGGCCCATCCTGCGCGGCGGCGTCCGCCTCGACGGGGCCGACCTCTCGCAATGGGACGAGGACAGCCTCGGCCGGATCATCGGGTACCTTCCCCAGGAAGTCTGCCTGATGGATGCGACGGTCGAGGAGAACATCTCCCGCCTGGCGCAGGACGCCGACCCCGCCCTGGTGGTCGCCGCCGCCCGCGCCGCCGGTGTCCACGAGATGATCCTGCGGCTGCCCGACGGCTACCGCACCGAACTCGGCCCGTTCGGGACCGCCCTGTCCGGCGGCCAGCGCCAGCGCATCGCCCTCGCGCGCGCGCTGTACGGGAATCCGTTCCTGCTCGTGCTCGACGAGCCGAATTCCAACCTTGATGGCGAGGGCGAGGCGGCCCTGGCCGCCGCCATCCAGGGCGTGCGCGCTCGTGGAGGCATCGCGGTCGTGATCGCCCACCGGCCGAGCGTGCTGGCGGCGGTGGACACCATCGCGGTCGTCCAGGACGGCAGGCTGACCGCCTTCGGGCCCAAGGAGGCCATCCTCGGCAAGGCCGTGCGCGACGCGTCGGCCGGAGCCGATCCTACAAAGATCACTAGGGAGCGCTCCACCATGGAGCGGGTGCCGGCATGATGATCGAGACGAAGGGTACGAAGACCGGCGAGGCCACCGAGACCGGAGCGCAGACATACGCGCTGAAGGAAGCCGCCAGGTCGTCGGCGACGCCGTACTACCTGGCCCTGGCCGTCGCGGCCGTGGCCGGATACCTGAAGTCCCTCTTCCACACCCCGGTGCACGCCGAGCCCGAGGCCAGCGCCGCCGGGCCGGAGGCGAAGGCCGCGCCCAAGCTCATCGTCATGGCCGCGTCGGACGTGGATGCCGGCGAGACACCCGACGAGCACCGCCTCCCGGGGTCATCCGGAATCGTGCTCCAGGCGGAGATGCCCTCACCGGAGTACGAAGCCTCCCACCTCCAGGCGCATACGCTGCATTTCGCCCGGCACGACCCCCAGCCGAACCTCAACGACTTCAAGGCGTCACCGGTCATCCCGCGCCCCATCAACGACAATGCCGACCGGGCGCCCGCCGCCCGGATCGGTGGCGGAGGGCGGGGCCGGCATCGGGAGGATGGAGACGGGGAAGCGGAATCCGGGAGCGCCGATGATCACGTGACCCGACCGCCCGGCGGGTTGGGCGGTACCGACGACCTGCCCGGCGGCGGCAAGGACCGGCCGGCGGATGCGGATCGTCCTGCGGGACAGGATGCCGCCGGTCCCGGCAAGCGCCCTGAGGCCGACGGGGACAAGGCGAGCGGCCCGGGCCGCTCGCCGACCTCCGGGGATTCTGTCGCATCCGGGGACAAGTCGGGAACCGGCTCCGGGGGCGTCGCACCCCGTCCGGTCTCGATCGATGACGGGGACGGCTCGGCCGGCCGGCGCAACCGCGCGCCGACCTCCAGCGGCACGGTTCACCTCGCCGACGTAGCCGCCTGCGCGCTGCTGCCGATCGCATTGTCGGACCTTCTCAGGAACGCGGAGGACCCGGACGCCGACAGCCTCTCCGTCCGTGGCGTCACGGCCTCGGCTGGATCGCTGACCCGCGCCGGCGACGGCTGGGTGTACGACGCCGATGGCCTGGGGCCGGTCACCCTCACCTACGAGGTCACGGACGGCGAGCTCTCCGTCGCCCAGACAGCGGTCTTCAACGTCGTCGAACACGAGCCGATGGTCGGCACGGACGGCGACGACCTCCTGCTCGGAACGCTCTGCGCGGACGAGATCGACGGCCGAGGCGGCAACGACAACATCGACGCCCGCGCCGCGGCCGACGTCATCGACGGGGGCGCCGGGGACGACCACATCGTCGGTGGCGCGGGGGACGACGTGATCCTCGGCGGCGACGGGAACGACGTCGTGTTCGCCGGGATGGGGGCGGATCGGGTCTCGGGGGGAAACGGCGACGACCGCCTCTTCGGTGAGGAGGGCGACGACATCCTGTTCGGCGACGCCGGTGACGACCTCCTCGATGGCGGAGACGGCAGCGATATCCTCGTCGGAGGGGCTGGGAACGATCTGCTCCTCGGCGACGGGGGCGATGATCGCCTCGACGGGTCGGAGGGTGCCGACGTCGCCCTCGCGGGTGCCGGGCGCGACGTCGTTTCGGGCGGCCTCGGGGACGACCGTCTGGAGGGCGGCGATGGCGACGACGTCCTCTCCGACGGGCAGGGACGGGACGTGGTCATGGGTCAGGACGGGAACGACGTCCTCGCCGCGGCCCTGGATGGCGAGGCCGACCTGTTCGACGGCGGTGCGGGGACGGATACGCTCGATCTGTCGAGCCTCGATACCGCTGTCGTGGTCGACCTGGCCGCTGGGACGGCCATCGGTGAAGGGGCGGTCCGCGACACGGTCGCGTCCATCGAGGTCGTCCGGGCCGGTTCGGGCGACGACGTCCTGACCGGGAGTTCGGCGGGCGAGACCCTTCTCGGAGCGGCCGGGCGGGACACGGTGTCGGGGGGCGCCGGCGACGATTTCGTCGACGGTGGAGCGGGCAACGATACCCTCGCGGACGGGACGGGATCGGACACGGTCCTCGGAGGCTCGGGCGACGACATCGTCCTGGTCGCACGGGACGGCGATGCGGACACCTACGACGGCGGCGCGGGGATCGACATCCTCGACGTGTCCGGCACCACGTCCGGAGTCGCGGTCGATCTCGAGGCCGGCACCTCGGAATCCACCGAGACCGGCCGCGACCGGATCGTGTCCATCGAGGACGTCCGGGGCGGCTCCGGTGCCGACACGCTGTCGGGAAGCGCAGCCGCCAACACGATCTCCGGCGGCGCGGGCCGCGACCACGTTTCGGGTGGGGCCGGGAACGACCTGCTCGACGGCGGCGACGGCGACGACACGATTCGCGACGGGGACGGCCACGACGTCGCGCTGGGCGGCCACGGCAATGACATCCTCATCGTATCGTCGGACGGGGAGGCCGACACCTTCGACGGGGGTGACGGCCAGGACGCGCTCGACCTGTCCGGGACGCGGGCGGGCGTCGCCGCCGACCTCCTCGTCGGCATGGCCACGGGGGCCGAGACCGGGCGGGACCTCCTCAAAGGTCTGGAGGCGCTGATCGGTGGATCCGGCGACGATACCCTATCGGGCAATGACGGGAGCAACCGCCTGGCCGGCGGGGATGGGGACGACCTGATCGCCGGACGTGGGGGCGACGATGTTCTCGATGGCGGCGCGGGTCGCGATACGCTCCTCGACGGAGCCGGGCGCGATACCCTGCGCGCGGGCGCCGGCGACGACCGCATCGTCCTCGCGCTGGATGGCGACGAAGACCGTGTCGACGCCGGTGAAGGCTCGGATACGCTCGACCTGAGCAGCGCGACCGGAGACCTGCTCGTCGACCTCGTCAACCACGTCGTTTCGGGCACCGAACTCGGGCACGACAAGGTGGAATCCGTCGAGCGGATCGTTTCCGGATCAGGCAACGACCGCTTCGTCATCGGGGATGACGACGTCGTGCTCACCGGCGGCGATGGAAAGGACGGCTACGTGCTCCTCCAGAGCAAGGGAGGGCCCGAGCCCACCCGCTCCGTACAGATCACCGACTTCTCGGTCGGGGATTACGTCGACCTCCTGAGATGGTCCCTCTTCGAGGACGGAGCGGGCGTCGCCGGCGACTCGCTGTCCCAGGCGATGGACCACGACGACGGCACCGTCTCGGGCATCCGCTACCGGGCCGCGCTCTTCGACGAGGGCGACGTGACCGTCATCTCGGCCGACCTCGACGGCAACCACTCCTTCGAGACGACCCTCGTCCTCGACGGTCACCACACCCTGCTCTTCGTCGAGAAGACGGCTGCGGCGACCCCGCCCAGCACGCCGATCCACTGATCCAGCCTTCGAAGGAGCGGACCATGAGTGCGCGAACCATCGGTGTCGATCGCCCCAAGCCCCTGGGTGGAATGGAGCTCGGCACGGAGCCTTCCTTCTCCGTCGCCCCTCGCATCGCCCTCGGCTTCGCGCTGGGCGTGGGCCTGCTGATCGGGGTCGGCGGATGGGCGGCGACCACCGACCTCAACGGGGCCATCATGGCACCGGGCGCGGTCACCGTCGATCAGAACGCCAAGGCCGTCCAGCACCGGGACGGAGGCGTCGTCGGCGCGATTCTGGTGCGGGACGGACAGGCCGTGACCGCCGGTCAGGTCCTCATCCGCATCGACGACGCCCAGACCCGTGCCGAACTGGCGATCATCCGGGGACAGTTGGTGGAGTTGTCGGCCAAGAAGTCGCGCCTGCTGGCGGAACGGGACGGGCTGCGCGCCATCGCCTTTCCCGCGGGTCTGTCGGACGGCGATGCGGAGATGCTGGCCATCCTCGACGGCGAGAGCCGCCTGTTCCGCGGCAACCTCGCCAGTCGCGACAGCCAACGCCAGCAACTCGAGTTGCAGATCGGTCAGGTGGCCGAGGAGATCGCCGGCCTGGTCAAGCAGAAGGACGCCAAGCGCGACGAACTCGCGATCCTCACGAGCGAGCACGGCAAGCTGCAGGGCCTCGTCGACAAGCATCTCTTCGAGAGTTCGAAGTTCCTGCCCATCAGCCGCGACCGGCACCGTCTGACCGGCGAGGAGGGGTCTCTGGAAGCCTCCATCGCCAGGGCCAAGGTGCGCACGAGCGAGATCCGGGTCCAGCTCCTCGCCATCTCCGACACCGCGCGCACGGAGGCCCAGAAGGAACTCAGCGTCGTCGATGCCAAGCTCGCGGAGCTGGGCAACCGGCGCATCGCCCTGGAGGATCGGCTGACGCGGACCGAGATCCGTGCCCCGGCCACGGGCGTCCTGCACGAGCTGAAGGCCTTCACGGTCGGAGGCGTCGTCACGCCGGCCGACGTGCTCGCGACCGTCGTGCCCGCGGACGCCACGCTGCGGATCGAGATCCGCATCTCGCCGGCGAGCATCGACCAGATCGGCGTCGGCCGCCCGGCCAAGCTCCGGTTCACGGCGTTCAACCAGCGGACGACCCCCGAACTGAAGGGGACATTGGCCTACGTCTCGCCATCGACGACACGGGGCGGCAAGGACGAGACGTTCTATGTCGGACACGTCGAACTCAACGAGGGGGAGTTGAACCGCCTCGGTGAACGGACGCGCCTGGTGCCCGGTATGCCGGTGGAGGTGCACGTCGCCACCGAGGAACGGACGGCCCTTTCCTACCTCGTGAAGCCGATACAGGATCAGTTCACGCGCAGCTTTCGAGAGCGATGATCGCGGGCGTGATGTAAATTATCCCAGTCCAACTTTTGATATGCAGTCGAAAGGCCATTTGACAGAAAACGTTTCAGCACTCGGCACTCGTACCACTCCAGACTTATTGATTTGTATACGTTTTTGTGACAAGGAGACTATAAAAATCGGAGAGGGGACGCGGCCGATGTGCCAGAAAGCCGTTGGCGCCACAAATTTCGCGAGCGCTTCGATCGGAATCGACCGGGAAGACTTCCTCGGCATGGTCTTCGGTGCCTTCGCCGGCGCCCTGGAAGATACCGTCGGCAGGTCGGAGGCCAGCGGCTTCATCGCCCTGGTCGGCATGGCCGTCTCGGATGAGATCAAGGCCCGATACCTTCGGGCGGTCGGAACCCCTCGACTGGACCTCGCGGCCACCGTCGACGCGATGATCGACCTCAAGCGGCGGTTGGGTGGGGACTTCTACGTCATCGAGGCGACGCCCCGGCGCATCGTCCTCGGCAACCGGCGCTGCCCTTTCGGCAAATTGGTGAAGAGGTCCCCGTCGATGTGCATGGTGACCTCGAACGTCTTCGGCCACATGGTTGCGGAGAGCCAGGGATATGGGCGAATCACGCTCACCGACACCATTGCCCGTGGCGCCAAGGGCTGCCGGGTCGTCATCGACCTCGACCCCGATGCCCCCGATGAGGGAGGACAGGACTACTTCGGAAAGGATGCTGCCTAGATCCGATTTCGACGCGCTGTTCGAGTTCGTTCCGTCGCCGTTGCTGGTCGTTCGGCCGGGCGGGGAACTCGAGGCCGCCAACGCCTCGGCGCGCGAGGTGTTGGACGGTTTGCGGATCGGCGATGTCCTGCCCGTCCAGGAAGCCACCGAGCTGGAGTTCCGGCGCTATCTCGGCCGTTGCGCCTCCTCCGCCGCCACGCTGCCCGGCACACTGTTCCTCCAGAGCGACGGTGGGACCGTCGAGCGGCATGCCTGCCATGGGACGCGTGCCCGGCTGAGCGGCTGCACGGGTCGCCCCCTCGTCATGCTCCATCTGGACGGATTGGGGCTGGGGCGTCGGTTCGGCATCCTCGCCTCCAAGCTCCACGATGCCAGACGCGTCATGCTGGAGCGCCGGCGGCGCACGCGCGAGATGCAGACGCTCCTGCGGGAACGGGAGGACATGCTGGTTCGCCTGGAGTCGGACGCGGCGGCGCGCCTGGCGGCCGAACGGGAACGCGACGAGGTGCTGACCCGGCTCTATCGCGCCGGCCAGGACGAGCGTCGGCGGCTCGCGCGCGACCTCCATGACCATGCGGGTCAGCATCTGGTCGCCCTGAACTTCGGCTTGCGGCGCCTCCTGCCCTACCTCTCGGATCAGGACGGACGTTCCGAGCTTGACCGTCTACTCGATCAGGCGCAGGCGGTGGGACAGGCGCTGCGCCGCGTCACCCTGGAACTGCGACCGGCGGCCCTCGACGAGTTCGGCTTCGTGACGGCTTTGCGCTACCTCGTGGAGGAGTGGACCCGCACCACGTCGATCGTGACCGAGCTGCAGGTCAGCGGGCAGGAACTCCACTTGCCCTCCGAGCACGCCATCACGCTGTATCGCATCACGCAGGAAGCGCTCACGAACGTGGCCAAGCATGCCGGCCGGCCGAGCTACGTCTCGGTCGTCCTCCTGTTCGGCCCGGGCCGGCTCACCCTCACGGTCGACGACGACGGCCTGGGCTTCGAGGCCGACGGCTCCTCGACCCATGCCCTGGTGTCCGACGGCAAGCTCGGACTGATCGGGATGCGCGAACGCATGTCCCTCATCGGGGGCGGCCTGGAAATCGAATCCTCGCCGGGCCAGGGGACCTCGGTCGTCGCGCGGATACGTCTCGGAAAGGATGCTTCGGACGATGAATGACCAACGCCCCATCCGAATCGCGCTCGCGGACGACCATCCCGTGTTCCGGCACGGTGTCGCCGACCTTCTGGCGAACACCGGCGGGATCGAGATCGTCGCCTCCGTGGATACCGGACTTGACGCTGTGCAGGCGATATCGAACCTGTCCCCGGACATCGCCATCTTGGACTTCGCGATGCCGGACATAAACGGGGTCGCAGTGATCCGTAAGCTCGCCGAACGGCAATGCCCGACCCGGTCGATCATCCTCAGCGCCTACGAGAGCCGGGTCTATGTCGACCAAGCGTTCGAGGCCGGCGCGGGAGGATACGTCTTGAAGCGCTCGGCCTTCCTCAATATTGTCCAGGCCGTACGAGCGGTCGTTGCAGGCGGCATCTACGTAGATTCCGCCTTGCCGGTGCGCACTGTCGGCCATAAGGCGCCGATGGCCTGCCAGAGCCACGACGACATGCAGTCTCAGCTCGCCGACCGTGAGAGGGAGATTCTCCGCTTCGTGGCATTCGGCTTCACCAGCAAAGAGATCGCCAGCCACCTTGGTTCAACGCCGAAGACCGTCGAAACCCAGAAGTCCCGGGCATGCGGCCGGCTGGGCATCAACAGCCGCGCGCAAATCGTCCAGTTCGCCATCATGCAGGGATGGCTCCAGGGCTCAATCCCCGTTCAGTGAGGATCGTTGATGAACCGTTGCGACCCCAGTGGGATAGGAGGTCCGCGCAGTGCGTGATGCCAAGACTTGGACGAAGGGGATCGGGGTGCTGGAATAGCATCCGCGTCTCGACTGAGCTCCGTATCCTCAAGGCTGCATTCACCCAGCGACATGCAAACTTCAGAGTATTTTAAAATTCGTCTTGTATCTAAGCAGTATGTATCGCCGGCATATGGCGATTAATTTGAATTTCTGCGCAGGCGAGCTTATGCCAGTGTCGGACTCCGTACACTACTACCTCTCGTGCCAGTCGGATGCTGGCCGTTGGTTCCCAGGGGCAGAAATCGCCCGCCACCACGTGCGGATGGCGCTGTGCCTCGCTAAGACTTCGACACTCAGGACCACGAGCTGACGCCCGATGACGAAGGCATCGAGTTCGCCGACGTCCGAGACGCAGCCATGCACGTCATTGAGGCATTGCCAACAATCGCGGCCCGCGAGACTGAGGACGACTTTGGAACTCGCAATTCTCTCGTTGTATTGATGCGCGATGACAGCAGCTCAACGGTCTATTCGGCCAAATTGACATTGGTCGGCACTTGGCTGGTGAGGTGCGCAATGCCGCCCGCGTCGCCCGAATGGGCGAAACAGGTCGAGGGTTCGATAAGTCATTGACCCGGCGATCATAATTGGATCGCCAACTTCATCGATATTGGCCCGGTTTTTGGGGTCGGGGGCCAGGACGGCGAAGTAGATCATGCGGCATGTTGATACCCATACAATATATTAAGGCACTTCGGCGCCTTCCCAGACCTAGCTGTTTGATCCTGCGGTGTATTGGTACGGTTGACCACCATGCTGCGGGGGCTTCGCGAGGGGCCAAATTCTGCACGGCAGCGCCCGCACGACGGAGGCGGTCCGTCGTGCCATACAGCGACGTCAAGAGAGCGGGAGAGCCGCCGCCAGGCGCTACGGCGTCGGCCCGACGACGATCCAGAAGTGGCGAACTCGGCAGACGACAGCCGATGCCGCCATGGGGTCGAAGGCGCCGCGCTCGACGGTCCTGACGCCGGAGGAGGAGGCGATCGTCGTCGCCTTTCGGCGGCACACCCTGCTGCCGCTGGACGATTGCCTCTACGGCCTGCAGCCCACGATCCCGCACCTGACCCGTTCCAGCCTGCACCGGTGCCTGCAGCGACACGGCATCAGCCGCCTGCCGGAGATGGAAGACGACAAGCCCGAGAAGAAGCGCTTCAAGTCGTATCCGATCGGCTCCGATCGGCTACGTCCACATCGCTATCGCACAGGTCAGCTCCGAAGAAGGCAGGCTGTCCCTGGTCGTGGGGATCGATCGCACCAGCACGTTCGCATGCGTTCGTCTGGTCGAGAGTGCCGGCAAGATGGAGGCAGCGCAGTTCCTGCGCGATCTTATCCTGGCGGTCCCTTACCGCATCTACATCGTCCTGACGGGCAATGGTATTCAGTTCGCCAACCGCAAGAAAGATACCAATGCCTCCGCGCACATCTTCGGCCGCGTCTGTGCCGAAAACGACATCGAGCACCGGCCGACCAAGGTGAACCATCCCTGGACCAACGGTCAGGTCGAGCGGATGAACCGCACAAGCCAAGACGCGACGGTCAAACGCTACCACTCCAATCGCCACGATCAGCTCAGGGTCCACCTCCAACTCTTCGTCGATGCCTCCAACCACGCCCGCCGGCTCAAGACGCTACGCGGCCTCATACCCTACGAACGCATCTGCCAAGCTTGGACCAAAGAACCCGAACCCTTCAGGGGCAATCCGGCACACCTCATCCCGGCACCGTACACCTGGGCCCCTCTCGAAAGAGAAGCCTCTCAAACTACTCGGATTTTACCCCGCCCGCATCAGCACGACGCCGACGCTCCAGTGGATGGTTTCGTCACCGCCCTACACGACTTCATCGGACACAACATCGGCCGATCACCAGGACGGCGCTTCGCCGGCGAGATCCTCGTAGGGCGGGGGTGCGCTTCGCGAGACGCGGCCGCGAGCGATGACGAGCCGGTCGGCGTGCGAGCGGGCCACCACCTCGTTGAGGTTGCGGGCGGCCAGCAAGATCAGGTTGGCGGGAGCGCCCGCCGCGATGCGTCCAGCCTCGGGCAGACCCATCATCGCTGCGGGCACCGGACCGGCAAGCGCGGGGGCATCGCCGAAGGGATGGTCCAGATGGAGGATACGGACGGCCTGGCGCAGGGTGTCGAGCATATCGTGGTCGCCGTAGGCGTAGAAGGCATCGCGGCAATTGTCGCCGGCCACTGCGACGGGCACCCCCGCGGCGCGCAGTTCCTGCACGGGGGCGACGCCGCGCCAGCGCGGCGTGCGCCCGCGAAAGCGGTCCTGCAGGTACATATTGACCGTAGGCAGGGTGACGATCCCGATCCCGGCCTGCGCCACCCTGGCGATGGTGGCCGCCGCCGTCTCCGGTGCCTGGAGCGCGAGGCTGCAGCAATGGCCGCAGGTGACGCGCCCCTCGTAGCCGTGGCGCAGCGTTGCGCGGGCGACCGCGTCGAGGGAGGTGGCGGCCGGATCGCTGGTCTCGTCGACATGGAGGTCGATGTCGAGGTCGCGCTCGGCCGCGAGGCGGAATAGGTGATCGAGCAGTGCATCGATCTCGGCGAGCCCCGCGCCGTGGACGCCGCCGGTCGGCCGGGTGACGCCGCCGATGAGTCCGCCCGAGGCCGCCACGAGATCGGCGAGGCGCGCGCCGTAGGCCCCCGCATAAGCGTCGATGGGCGTGAGCCCAACGCCCTGGAGCACGATCCGCCCGGCCCAGGCCTCGCGCATCTCGCGGAAGACCGCCCAGGTCACCTCTGCCTGATCGCGGTGGGGGCCGCCGGCCTGTGAATCGAGATGCGTGCGGATCGCCGCCACGCCGTGCGCCTCGGCGCAGCGCAGGCCGAACTCCATGCGCCGGCGCAGGTCGTCGGCGGTCCAGTGCGCTTCGCGGTCGGCCGTGGTGGCGTCGCGGGCGCCGGAAAAATCTCCGTCGGGGTTGGGTGTGCGGGCCACGGTGTGGCCCTTGTCGAGATGGGTGTGCATGTCGACGAGCCAGGGCCAGGCCTGGCGCCCGGCGAGATCGAAGACGGGGTCCGGGCCCTCGCTCGCGTCGGCCGGCACGACGCGGCCGAACCGTCCCGACTCGACGGCGATGTCGACGAGCACGCAGCCCTCGCCGTCGGCTTCCGCGCCCGGCGGCGTCCCCTCCGCGAGGAAGCAGGACGGCACCCGCGCCCGGCGGATGCGGTAGGTGGTGCCATTGGGAAGGCGCGCGAGGGTGGGTGGCATAGGGGGCTCTTTCAGGGGCAGCGCGTCAATCGACGGCGCTGTGCATCTCGAAGGCGGCCGTGATGCGTTTGGCCAGCAGATGCGCCGGGCCGCCGAGGGAAGCGCGGGCGCGCTGCATCAGGTGCGCCTTCTGGGTGATGGCGCGGGCATCGCTCAACGGAGTGAAGGCGAGGACTCCGCGGCGGATCTCGTCGCCGACATCCGACAGGTTCACGAACGTGATGTGCGGTGCGGTCATCGCCAGCCGCTTCATCAACTCGATGGAGTTGGTCTCGACGACGGGCGTGAAGGCGAGGCCCGGCGGCACCAGGAGTTCGAGCACGTCGCGCAGGGTCATGGAGGCATCCGCGACCACCAGGGGATAGGCGAGGCACTCGGCCATCCGCACGAGGTATCGCCCGTTCAGCGGGTGGTCGGGAGCCATCACCGCGCCGAGACGATGCTCGAACTCGGCGATGCAACTCAGGCGCGGGTTGGGCGGCATCTTGTAGGCCAGCGCCAGGTCCGCCTCGCCGGCGAGCAGCGCCGCGACGATGTCGTCGATGGGCAGCACCAGCACCTTGACGACGATGTGCGGGTTGGTCTCGCGGAACTCGCGGATCACCCCGGACAGCACGCCGGCGGCGAGGCTCGCCATGGTGACGATCGTCACCTCGCCGCGGGTCAGACCCTTCAGGGCGGCGGCCTGGGCGAGTGCCTGATCGTGGGCGCGCAGCGTATCGCGCACGTGGCGGATCAGGATCTCGCCGGTGGCGGTGAGGCGCAGGCCCCGCGGGAGCCGCTCGAACAGCGGCGTCCCCATCTCTGCCTCAAGGGAGAGGATCTGCCGGTTGATCGCGCTTGAGGCGACGTTGAGCCGCGCCGCCGCGCCGCGGATCGATCCGCTGCGGGCCACTTCGTCGAGATAGCTCAGCAGACGGTTATGGAGCATCCGGCCTTCACGCATCGGCGCCGCGCCTTCGGGTCCGGCCCGCGCAGACGGCGGACCCGGCTTGCAGGGACCTTGCCAGCGGTTGGAAAAGGCGCCGTGCCCTGCGCGCAAAGGCCGGGGCAGCCCATGCGGGGGGCACCTCTGCGTCACCGATGGACTGCACGCAGAATGAGCGCGGTTCGGTCGAAAAACGATGCTTTTCAAACAGTGCTCGGCCCGCTTCCCTGGAACCGTTCGCGATACGGGGCAAGGGACGGCGGCCCGCCCGGCACACGCCCTGCGTCGGACCTGAAGATCGCGAACCGGAGATCGGGCATGACCCTCCACGGATTCGAAAACGGCTTCCTTCCGTCCCGCAGGCAGCTCGCGGCGGTAGCGCTGGGGGCCTGCCTTCTCTGCGCCGCACCGGCCGAGGCTGCGGAAAAGATCGTCTTCCTCACGAGCTGGTTCGCGCAGGCCGAACATGGCGGCTTCTACCAGGCCAAGGCCACAGGCCTCTACGAGAAAGCCGGCCTCGACGTCGAAGTCCGCATGGGCGGCCCGCAGGTGAACGGCATGCAGCTCCTGCTCGCCGGCGAGGCCGACGCGATCATGGGCTACGACATCCAGGTATTGCAGGCGGTGGAGAAGGGCCTGCCCGCCGTCACCGTGGCCGCCTCGTTCCAGTACGACGTCCAGGGCATGATGACCCATGACGACGTCACCAGCCTCGCCGGGGTCAAGGACAAGACCATCCTGGTCTCGTCCGCCGGGTACACCGCCTGGTGGCCGTGGCTGAAGAAGAAATACGGCCTCAGCGACGGGCAGACACGCGCCTACACCTTCAACCTACAGCCCTTCTTCGCCGACAAGACCGTGGTACAGCAGGCCTATCCGTCCTCGGAGCCTTTCCAGGCCCAGGAGAAGGGCATCCGCGTCAATTTCTTCCTCTTCGCCAAGGAGGGCTACCCGCCATACGGCACCACCATCGTCACGACGCGCAAGGCGCTCGAGACCAAGCCCGAGGTGATGCGCAAGTTCGTCAAGGCCTCCATGGAGGGCTGGAAGAGCTACATGGCCGACCCGGCCCCCGGCAACGCCCTGATCCAGGCCCAGAACCCGAAGATGAGCGACGCCCAGATCGCCTTCGGCATCCGGCGCATGAAGGAGCTCAAGGTGCTCTCCGGCGAGGAGAACGTGCCCATCGGGACCATGACCGAGGCGCGCTGGAAGGCGAGCTACGACTACCTCGTCTCCGCCGGCCTGCTGAAGCCCGAGACCGACTGGCACAAGGCCTTCAGCCTCGATGCCATGCCGGTCCTCACCGTCAAGGCCGAGTGAGGACGGCCCATGGCGGTGCAAGCCCTCCACCGGATGATCGAGGCACCCCCCGACCCGATGCGTCGGCCCGTCGCCAACGCGGCCCCGGCGATCGAGCTTCTGTCGGCGGAGAAGGTGTTTCCCGACGGCACCCGCGGGCTCGCGCCCGTGGACCTGAGTGTCCGCGAGGGCGAGTTCGTCTCGCTGATCGGCCCCTCGGGCTGCGGCAAGAGCACGTTGCTGTCGCTGGTGGCCAACCTCAACCAGCCGAGTGACGGACGCCTGCTATGGTGGCGCGGCGGCTTCGACCGGGTCGGTGCCGAGGGTCGGCGCCTGTCGGTGGTGTTTCAGGACGCCACCCTGATGCCGTGGCTGCGCATCGCCTCCAACGTGCGCCTGCCCCTCGATCTCGCCGGTGTGAAGAAGGCTGAGGCCGCGCCCCGGGTCCAGGCCGCCCTCGACCTCGTCGGGCTCGGTGCCCAGGGGAAGAAGTTTCCGCGCCAGCTCTCCGGCGGCATGAGGATGCGCGCGGCCATCGCGCGGGGCCTCGTCACCGAACCGAACCTGCTGCTCATGGACGAGCCGTTCGGGGCGCTCGACGAGTTCACCCGCAACAGGCTCGACGCCGACCTCGTCGACCTGTGGTGGCGGCGCTCGCTCACCGTGCTGTTCGTGACCCACTCGATCTACGAGGCGGTCTTTCTGTCCACCCGCGTGATCGTGATGGCGGCGCGCCCCGGCCGCATCTTCGCCGAGCTGACCATCGACGAGCCGCATCCGCGCGGCGAGGATTTTCGCACCAGCCCGCGCTTCGCCGAATACTGCCGCACGCTGTCGGGCGTGCTCACCGACGCCTCGCTGGCAAGCGACGGCTCGGCCCTGGAGGGCGGCCGATGACCCCGCTCAGCCGTTCGCCCCGCTTCCAGGCGATCATGCCGCCCGTGGTGGTCGGGCTCGTCGTGCTTGGCCTGTGGGAAGGCCTGTGCCGGGCCTTCTCCGTGCCCGAGTACCTGTTTCCCGCCCCCTCGGGCGTCGCCGCGTCGCTCGCGCAGAACGGCCCGGACCTGCTGCGCGCCCTGTGGAGCACCATGAAGGTGACGCTCATCGCCTTCGCGCTGGCGACCGTGCTCGGAACGCTCACTGCCTTCCTGTTCGTGCAGAGCCGCTTCATCGAGCGCGGGTTCTTCCCCTACGCGGTGATGCTGCAGGTGACGCCCGTCGTCGCCGTGGCGCCGCTCATCATCATCCTGGTGCGCGACACGCAGCTCGCGCTCGTGATCTGCGCCACCATCATCGCGATCTTCCCGATCATCTCGAACACCACCATCGGCCTGCGCAGCGTCGATCCGGGCCTCGCCGACCTGATGCGGGTCTACCGGGCGAGCCGATTGCAGACCCTGCTGCGCCTGCGCATCCCGAGCGCGCTCGGCTACTTCTTCGCCGGGCTTCGCATCGCCTCGGGCCTGTCGCTGATCGGGGCGGTGGTGGCCGAGTTTGTCGCCGGCACCGGCGGGCGCAGCGCCGGCCTCGCCTACGAGATTCTCCAGGCCGGGTTCCAGCTCGACATCCCGCGCATGTTCGCGGCGCTCGGCCTCATCACGGCCGCCGGCATCCTCCTGTTCCTCGCCATGACGGGCCTGAGCCGTCTGGCGCTCGGCGAGGGCGCCGAGACGAAGGGCGCCTGACGCGAAACCGTTTTCCACCGTGCCGGAGGGCTTCACGCCGGGCCATCACCCTCGAAGGACCTGTCCCGATGCTGACCACGCGCCAACCCGTCTTCCGCCGCTACTGGTACGCCACCCTGCGGCTCACGGATCTCGCCGACGGCCCGAAGCCCTTCACCCTGATGGGCGAGAAGCTGGTGCTGTTCCTCGACGGCGAGGGCGAACCCGCCGCGATGATGGACCGCTGCTGCCACCGCACGGCCCAGCTCTCCAAGGGCTGGGTCGAGGACGGCCTGATCGTCTGCGGCTATCACGGCTGGGCCTATGACCGCTCCGGCGCGCTCGCCCGCATCCCCCAGTTCACGCCCGACCAGGTTGTGCCGCGGCTGGCCGTGCGCCCCTACCATTGCCAGGCCCGCTACGGCTACGCCTGGGTCTGCCTCGGCGAGCCGATCTCGGACATCCCCGAGGTGCCGGAGGATTCAATGCCGGGCTTCCGCCGGGTGCAGCAGTTCCACGACGTCTGGAAGACCTCGCCGCTCCGGCTGATGGAGAACTCCTTCGACAACGCGCATTTCGCCTTCGTTCACAAGAACACCTTCGGCCAGATGAGCCAGCCTATCCCGGAGAAATACGAGATCGTCGAGACCGATTACGGGTTCGAGGCGGAGACCATCGTCACCATCGCCAACCCCCCGATGGCGCATCGGATCTCGGGCACCACCGAGCCGACGACCACGCGCCACATGCGCAACAAGTGGTTCATGCCGTTCTGTCGGCGCCTCGACATCACCTATCCGTCGGGCCTGCGCCACATTATCTTCAACTCGGCGACGCCCATCGACGACGGCACCATCCGGCTGGCACAGATCCTCTACCGCAACGACACCGAGGCGGAGTGCTCCACCGACGAGCTGATCGCCTGGGACGCGGCCATCGTCGAGGAGGACCGCGACATCCTCGAATCGACCGATCCCGACGCCACGATCGACATGAGCCGCAAGGTCGAGAGCCACATGCCCTCCGACCGTCCCGGCATGATCATGCGCCGCCGGCTGCTGGCGCTCCTGCGCGAGCACGGCGAGGACGAGGTCTCGGAGGCGGTCCCGGCCGTCTCGGTCCCGACGGCACCGACCCTGATGGCGGCGGAGGCGTGATGCGCGCCTCCGCCGAGGCCGTCGCCGCGCTGAAGGCCGAACTCGCTGGCCGCGTCGCGCTGGTCGAGGAGCCCGCGCGCGTGAGAAAACGCAGCCGCGACTTTTTCTGGTATTCCCCGGTTCTCAACGCGCAGCTCGCCGGGCTGACGGCCGACCTCCTCGTGGAGGCCGGCGCCGAGGCCGACGTGGTCGCCGTCGCCGGGGCCTGCGCCCGCCATGGCGTACCGCTCACCGTGCGCGGCGGGGGCACCGGCAATTACGGGCAGGCGGTGCCGCTCCATGGCGGCGTCGTGCTTGATGTGTCAGGCCTCGACGCGGTGGAGTGGCACCGCGACGGCGCGGTCCGCACGGGGCCCGGCATCCGCATGAACCGCCTCGACGACGCGCTTCGCCCCGGCGGCGAGGAGCTGCGGATGCACCCCTCCACCAAGCGCACGGCGAGCATCGGTGGCTTCATCGCCGGCGGCTCGGGCGGCATCGGCTCGGTGACGTACGGACAGTTGCGCGAGCGTGGCAACATCCAGGCCGCCCGCGTCGTCACGCTGGAGCCCGAGCCGCGCATCCTCAACCTGACCGGCGCGGCGGTGCATCAGATCGCCTATGCCTACGGCACCACCGGCATCGTCACGGCCCTGGAAATCCCGCTCGCTCCCGTCCATTCCTGGATCGACGTCATCGTCGCCTTCGACGATCTTTTGACCGCGGCAGCGTTCGGGCTCGCAATCGGGCGCGATCCGAGCCTCGTGAAGAAGCTGATCACGCCCATCTCCTGGCCGATCCCGCAGTGGTTCCCGCAGCTCAAGGCGTCCTGTCCCGAAGGGTCCGCGATCCTGATCGCGATGATCGCGGAACGCTCGATGCCCGCTTTCCAGCGGCAGGCGCTCGCAGCCGGCGGCCGACTGACCTTCGAGACGCCGCTGGACGACGGCCCGGGCGCGGTGCCGCTCTACGAATACACCTGGAACCACACCACCCTGCAGGTGCTGAAGGCCGACCGGGGCTACACCTATCTCCAGAGCCTGCACCCGGCCGACCGGCTGATGGAGAGCGTGGCCGAGATGGACGCGCTCTTCTCCGGCGAGGTGTTCACCCATCTCGAACTCATCGAGTTCGGCGGCCGGCTCACCTATGCCGGCATCCCGGTCCTGAAATACTCCGACCCGGAGCGTCTCGACGCGATCATCGCCGCCCACGAGGCGCGCGGCGTCTGGATCGCCAACCCGCACGTCTTCACCCTGGAGGACGGCACCCGCCACAAGCGCGCCGAGGTCGACCAACTCGGCTTCAAGCGGGACGTCGACCCGCAGGGACTGATGAACCCCGGCAAGATGCGGACGTTCATACGGGCGCACGGCACATGAGCCGCGTCCTCTACGTCTACTGCCACCCCCTGCCCGACAGCTTTCACGCGGCCATCCGAGTGGAAGCGATGGCGGGGCTGGCGCAGGCCGGCCACGCGGTCGACCTGCTCGACCTCTACGCGGAGAGGTTCGATCCCGTTCTCTCCGCTGACGGGCGCAGCCATTACCACGACGTGCGCGTGAACCAGCGCGGGCTGGAAGGCTACGTCGCCCGGCTCAAGGCAGCCGACGTGCTGGTGCTCCAATTCCCGACATGGTGCTTCGGACCGCCGGCGATGCTCAAGGGCTTCGTCGACCGGCTGATGATGCCGGGCGTGGCCTTCGACATGTCCGATCCGCGCCACGTCCGGCCAATCCTGGACAACCTCACACGCATCGTCGGCATCGTCACCTATGGCCGCCCGCGCTGGACGGCCATCGCCATGTCGGACCCGCCCAAGCGCCTCGTGACGCGCTACCTGCGCTGGTTCGCGGCGGCCAAGGCGCGCGCCGACTACATCGCCCTCTACCACATGAACACGGCCACCGACGCGCGCCGCAAGGCCTTCCTGGCGAGCGTGCGCCAGCGGATGGCGCGTCTGTAAGGGTCCGCCGCCTTTCCCCGATGTCTGGAACGAGGATGCCGTCATGCTGATGCACCGCCTTCTCACTCTCGGCGCCGAGCGCCATCCCGACTGCCCGGCCCTGCACTGGGTCGACCGCGACCGCGGCCTGACCTACGCGGAAGCCGTGGACGCCATGGAGCGGATGGCCGGTGCGCTCCACGACCTCGGCGTCCGCAAGGGCGACCGCGTCTCGGTCTTCGCGCATAACGGCCTGGACTACCTTGTTGCCATGCTCGGCACCTGGCGGATCGGCGCGATCTCGGCGCTCGTCAACGTGAAGTTTTCCGACGAGCTCACCGACTACTTCGCCGACCACACGCCGAGCGTCGTCATCTACACCCACGACATGGCAGGCCCGGTGAGCGCCGCGATGGCGGCGGTCGCGTCCGTCCGCCACCGCCTCTGCATGGACGGACCGCAGCAGGGCGCGCTCTCTCTGCCGGAGCTGATGGCGGCGGGGCTCTCCGCTCCGCCGGATCCCGGCGACGAGGCGGCCATCGCGCACCTGTCGTACACCTCGGGCACCACGGGAAAGCCCAAGGGTGCCTGTCTGCGCCACGAGCCGACGGTGCGCGCCGCCCGCTGCATCGGCGAGCGCCTGCGCCTGCGCGGCGGCGACGTCTCCTTCGGCCCCTCGGCCCTGTCGAGCTCCTACCAGCTCGTCGCCAACATCCTGCCGCCGCTCGCGGTCGGCGCCAGCCTCAACGTCATGGGCCGGTGGACGCGGCAGACGGGCTACGACGCGCTGCACGCCCGTGGTGCCACCATGCTGGTGGCGAACCCTCCGATCCTCGACGACGTGCTGCAGGAGTCGCTCGCGCGTGGCGGTCCGCCGCCCGCCCTTCGTCTCGGCCTCTCGGGCGGCGGCGGCGTGCCGCCGACCCTCAAGGCCGGCTGGCGCGACCGGCTTAGGCTGCCGCTGGTGGAGAGCTACGGCCAGAGCGAGCTCGGCGGCTTCGTCGGGCTCGGCTACCCGGAACTCGAGCCGGACGACGCGAAGCTCGGCCGGGTCGGTCCGCCGCTCCCCGACAAGGAGGTCCGCATTCTCGGCTCAGACGACCGGGTGCTGCCGGCAGGCGAGATCGGTGAGATCACCCTCACCGGCGGCTTCATGGCCGGCTACTGGGGCCGGCCGGACAAGACGGAGGAGGCGACGCGCGGCGGCGTTCTGCGAACCGGCGACCTCGGCCTCATCGACACCGACGGCTTCGTCACCCTGCGCAGCCGTCGGGCCGAACTCGTCGAGGTGGGAGGACGGCTCTGGTATCCCCGAGACGTCGAGGAGGCGCTGATGGCCGAGCCCGGCGTGGCGCTGGCGGCCCTGGTCGGCCTGCCCGACGCTCGCCTGGGGCAGCGCCCCGTCGCCTTCGTGACCGCGCATCCCGGCGCCGGCCTCGATGCCGCCGCGCTGAAGGCCGCCATCGCGAAAGGCGTCGCCTACGACGTCTTGCCGCTCGACATCCGCATCGTGCCCGACATGCCGATGACGCCCACCGGCAAGATCGCCAAGGCCGACCTGCGGGCCTCGGCCGCATGAGCGCACTGCCGTCGCGCTGGTGGTGGGACCTGACGACCGCCGATTTTGCGGCGCTCGACATGGGCAAGCTCGTCGCCATCCTGCCGGTCGCGGCGGTGGAGCAGCACGGGCCGCACCTGCCGGTGCGGGTCGATGCCGCGATCAATGCCGGCATCGTCACCCGCTCCGTCGCGCTGATGCCCGACGACCTGCCGGCCCTCGTCCTGCCGATGCTGCCCATCGGCAAGTCGAACGAGCATCTCGCCTATCCCGGCACCCTCAGCCTCTCGCACGAGACCCTGGCCCGCCTCTGGATCGAGGTGGCCGAGAGCATCCACCGGGCGGGCTGCCGCCGCATCCTGTTCCTCAACAGCCATGGCGGCCAGCCGCAGATGATGGAGATCGTGTTGCGCGAGCTGCGGGTGCGGCTCGGCATGCTCGCGGTCGGCTGCGGCTGGGGCGGAATCACCCGGACCGACGATCTCTTTTCGGCGCCCGAGCGCCGCCACGGCATCCATGGCGGCGAGATCGAGACCAGCGTCATGCGCCACCTCCATCCCGATCTCGTCAGGATGGAGCACGCGGCGGATTTCATGCCGCTCTCGGTCGCGCTGGAGCGGGCCGGCGGCCTCCTCACGCCGGAGGGCAAGGTCGGTTTCGGCTGGATGGCGCAGGACCTCCACCCGGCCGGTGTCAGCGGCAACGCCGCCGCCGCTGATGCGGAGCGAGGCGCTGAACTTATCGAGCGGGCAGCCCGCGCCCTGGTGCGGCTGACAGCCGAGGTCTCGGCCTTCGACCTCGCCCACCTGACCGAGCGGACCGCCTTCGATGGACGCTGACGCACGCCTGCCTGTCGCCGGGCCGAAGACGACGACGCTGGCCCTGAGCGACGGCGTCGTCCTCGTCGCCGACATGTACCGCCCCGCCGGCCCCGGCCGATATCCGGTGATGCTGATGCGCCAGCCCTATGGCCGAGCCATCGCCTCGACCCTGACGCTCGCGCACCCGGCCTGGTACGCTGCCCAAGGCTACGTCGTCGTGGTGCAGGACGTGCGCGGGCGCGGCGACAGCGGCGGCGCGTTTCGCCTGTTCGAGACGGAAGCCGCGGACGGTGCCGAGACCCTGGCCTGGGCGGCAAGCCTCCCCGGCGGCAATGGACAGGTCGCCACCTACGGCTTCAGCTATCAGGCGGTGACGCAGTTCCTGGCACTCGCCGGCGCCGTCCGCGCCGGTACCAAGCGGCCTGATGCCGTCGTTCCCGCCATGGGCGGCTGGAGCATCCGCGACGACTGGGCCTTTACCGGCGGCGCCTTCGGCCTGGGCAATCTCGGCTGGGCCTGCCAGATGGGTGCGGAGGCGGCGCGCCTCGCCGGGGACCGCGAGGCCTATGCGGCGCTGGCCGCCGCCGCCCGAGGCGCGCCGTGGAGCGGCGCGGTGGCGGCGAGGCCCGCGGTGCTGGAGCGCTTCGGCCGGTACACGCACTACGCCGACTGGCTGGCCGACGCCCAGTCGACCTGGGACGCCATCGCCCCGGAGCGCCGGCTCGACGGGATGCCGCTCGACGTCCCCGGCCTCCATATCGGCGGCTGGCAGGATTTTCTGTTGGAGGGCACGCTCGGCGCCCATGCGGCGTTCGCGCGAGGAACGGCGCCGCAGCACCTCCTCGTCGGACCTTGGGCGCATGCGCCGTGGGGCCGGCGTGTCGGCGCCCGCGACTGTGGCCCCCACGCCGTCACCGATGTCGACGCGCGCACGGTCGCCTTCCTCGACCATGTCCTGAAGGGGCGGGGCTCGCCCGGCCCGGCCGTGCGGCTGTTCGACATCGGCGCCGGAGGCTGGCGCGACTATTCGGAATGGCCGGACCCGCAGCCGACGCCGCTCCATCTCGCCTCGGACGGGCTGGCCGCCACCGCGTCGAGCGGGCGCCTTTCCCCGGAGCTCTGCCCCGCGGGAGGCGATCACCTCGTCCACGATCCGTGGCGCCCGGCGCCCGCGCTCGGCGGTCCCTGGGGCAGCCCGCCGGGCTACCAGGACCGCGCGGCGCTGGACGACCGCACCGACGTGGCCGCATACACCACGCCGCCGCTCACGGCGCCGTGCCGGCTCGCGGGCCGCGTTTCGGCCGAGCTCCATGTCGAGACCGCAGCGACGAGCCACGACCTCCACGCCACCCTGTCGCTGGTGGAGCCGGACGGCCGCGCGATCACGCTCACCGCCGGGCACCTGCGGGTCTTCGACGCCGCGGTGCCGGGTTCGCGCCGGGTAGCGATGCGGAGCGTCTGCTGCGCTCTCGTGCCGGGCCAATCCCTGCGCCTGTCGGTCCAGGCGGAGGCGTGGCCGGCCTTCGCGGTCAATCCCGGCACGGGCGCATCGCCGGAGGCCGCCCGCGCCGAGGAGGCCGTGGTCACCACGCTGGTCATCCGCCACGGTCCCCAGCAGCCGTCCCGCCTGATGCTGCCGTTCGAAGGCGAGGCTCCGGCGTTCCGCTCCTGAACCGGGCTCCGCTCAGGCTGCCCGCGCCGTGGTGCCGTAGGTGACGCCCTTCTCCTTCCGCCAGCGCCGGGAGGCGACGGAGGAGGAATCGGCCCGCGTCGGGACCTCGGCGCGCGGCTCCAGGGGGAGGAGGATCGGGCGCTGGTTCTCCAGGATGATGCGGTCCTGCAGGAAGATCACCTGCTGGAATGCGACGAGGTCAGTCAGGCGCGAGACGTCGTCGATGAGGAACATCACTGGATGCGCCCGGCAGCGGCCGGGGTCGAGGGGCTGCACGAACAGGCAGATCACGTCCCAGCGGTTTGCCGCGTTCGGGCAGGTCTTGTAGAGCATGGTCACGTGGGGCGTGGCGACGCGGTACTGATACTGCGTCAGGCTTCCGCCCGTCGCTGAGAGCGCCGCCTGCGGCTGGAAGAACCGGCAGTTGGTCGCCCAGACCTCGTCGATGTCGCGCCGGACTCGGGGGTGTAGTGCAGCACCTCCGTGTGCGGCTCGGCCCCGAGGATGTCGGTGTGGACGAACGGGAAATGGGCCATGTCGAGGAAGTTCTCGACGATGGGCAGACCCGAGGCGCGCAGGCCGACGCTGCCGCAGGCCACGTGCCGGCGGTCGGGCTCGGCGGCCTCCGGGATCGTTGGCGGCTCATGCGCGGGCGCGCCGAGGCTGGTCCACAGGCAGCCGTAAAGCGAGCGCGACGGAAGCACTCGCCCGTCGACGGTGCGGGCCGCGCCCGCTTCCGCGATGATGGCGACGCCGAGAAGGCGGGTGTTGACGGGGCCGCCGTCGAGCGCGGCGATGAAGTGGGCTTCGTCCTGTCATCCCCGGCGTTGAGGTCGTGCACCGAAACCGACGCTGAGGAGATCGATGGCCAGTTTCCGCCTGCCGATGCCGCCTCGATTCAGGGGCGCATAGGCACCGGACCAGATCAGTCCAGCGCTGACATAGGCGCGGCCCAAAACATTCCCGGCTTTCACCAGGGCCGCGCGTTTCTCAAAGATGGCCGCAAGTCTGTCCCAGCGATCCGCGGCCCTCAACATCAAATCGTGGGAAGGGTGATTGACCTCAGCATAGTCCCGCAACTGCTGCATTCGCTGCCGGGCGATTCTTGCAAGGTGTTGGTGTCTCTTGCTGTCCTCATCGACCTTGTGAAAGAGTTTTTCCAGAAACGAGCGTTTCTGGTGCCCGAACAGATTGGTCTGATGCTGCCGATAGGAGGCGAGGGGCTCCGAGATCGTTACGACTCGGCCCAAGTGGTTGCCCAGGTAGTAGATCCATCTGTCATGCGCCAAGGGCTTGTCGAAATCCCAGACATCCAGTCCACGTTGTTCGGCTGGAATGATATCCAGAAGCGACTTTTTGAAAACGACGCTTAGACCAAAGAACACGCCCCACGGTTCCAGGGACAGCGGTTCATATACGGTATCGGCCTTGATGCCCTGATCGAAGAACGCGATGAACTTGCCGTCGTGATCGATCTTGTTGAGCGTGTGAGCGCACAGCACGGCATCGTTTTTCACCAGAGCGTCCACGCATTTTTGGCACTTATCGGGATGCCAGATATCGTCCTGATCGCAGAAGGCGATGATGTCTCCGGAGGCGAGGTTCCTTGTCGCGGTGAGGAAGTTGTCAGCGTAGCCCAATTGATGTGCGTTGCGGTGCACGATCACGCGCGAGGGGGCCTTTTGTTTGAAGGCCTCGACGATGTCCAAGGTCTTGTCGGTCGAGCCATCATCCGAAACGATAATCTCGATGGCTGGGTAGGTCTGCGCAAGGAGGCTTTCGAGTTGTTCGCCGATGTAACGTTCGCCGTTATAGGTCGCAACGATAATAGAAACGAGGCTGTGACTCATGATTGAAACGTCCAGTCCGAAGGGTGGATGTGCGTCTGGCACGAACGGAATCTTGGGGGCACCGACTCTCGAAAAAATGTGAGTTCGAATAATTAGACGAAAGTTTCTTGTATCCGCTCGCCGAATTCGAGCAATCGTGACGATTTCTGCTCGGAGCGACGTTTACCTTCCATCGACGATCGTCATGCCCAGCAAGCCGATCTTCACGGCGCGACACCCGCAGGGCGTCGGATCTCCGAGCGGTAGACCAGGACGTAGAGGGCTGCAAAAAGGAGGGAGGAGCCGATCGTCGTCGGGAAATCGTGTCCGCCGAACAGATCGCCGACCTGTCGCGCCGCGAAGGCGAGGGCGAGGCCGACGAAGGGGGGCAGGAGGTCTGCGGCCCGGGCCGGGATGAAGCCGTGCAGGCGCGCGGTGTAGACGAAGCGGACCACGTTCACGAGGCCGAAGGCGACCACCACGGAGCCCGCCGCCCCGACCTGCCCGTAGCGCGGCACCAGCACCAGCAGGGCGATGACGAGCACGGCCGCGCCGCTGGCCAGGATCGCGTTCTCCTGGCGATGATGCCCGGTCATCGAGAGGGCGTAGCCCATCGGGGCCAGGGTGGCGCTGAGGAGGAAGGCAAGGGGCAGCATGAAGCACACCACCGGGTCGAAGTGGAAGGCCTTCCCGAAGATCAGGTCCAGGCGGTCGCCGAACACGGCGAGCCCGGCGAACATGAAGCTCGAGACGATCGAGGCGTGGCGGATGTAGCGGCTCAGCTCCCGCTTCAGGCTCTCCAGGTCGCCCTGGTGAAAGAAGTTCGCGATGCGCGGCCCGAGCGTCTGGCTCCCGGCGACGGACCAGAACACGATCAGCTGCGAGACCGTGGAGAGCGCCGCATACTCGCCGATGCTCGCCGCGTCGGCATAGATGCCCAGGACGAGGATGTCGGCGAGGCGCATCGTGCCGTAGACGACGAGCGAGGCGCACATCCAGACGGCCTCGCGCGAGACGCGCCAGGATTCGGCCCGGACCACCGCCCGGTCCACCACGGCGCCCGCGATCGGCGCCTGTCCGTGCCGCCGCCGCTCGTCGATGAAGCAGAGGCCGTGCGTCAGCAGGACCTGCGCCGTGTTGACGAAGGCGACGGCCAGGGTGGTGGGCCAGAGCAGCAGCACCGGACCGATCATCAGCACCCGCAGCACCGACTGGCCGATATAGTAGAAGATCGCGTAGCGCGCGGGTTCGCCCCGCGCCTTGTAGAGGGCGCCGAGGATGCTGAGGTCGCCCGCGAAGGGGATCGTCAGGATGGTGACCAGCATGATCGTATCGAGGCCGGGATGACCGAAGGCGGTCACGAAGAGTGAGCCCATCGCGGCGGCGACGACGGCCAGCATCACGACGATGTTCAGGAACGCGGCCGTCGTCCTCAGTCGACGAACCACCGCCCGGACGGTCGGATCGCCGGAATCGCTCCGCCCGCAGAACTTCAGCAGGGCGATGTCGAGACCGAGCGGCGCGATCATCGCCGGCACCATGGCGATGCTTCGGGCCAGATTGATCAGACCGTAACCGTCGGCGCCGATCATCCGGGCGATGATGAGCGATGTTCCGAACGTCAAGACCAGTTGGACGACCTGTCCGACCATGACGATGGAAAATTCATTCCGGACCATTCGCTTCGCGAGGGAAATCAACCGTTCGTCTCCAGAGGCGGCAAGCGGCCGCCCGGTCGCAGGACATACACCAGCGCTCGTGACATGTCTGATGTGGATCGGATACCTCCGAGGCCGTGCCGGCTGCCGCCCCGACCCGCCCCGGCGGTCGGCTGCCGGCCGGACGGGATCGGGCGGCGCGGAAAGGACCGGCCACGCTCTGCAAATCCGGGGCCTGCCGGGCCACGCGGTCCCGGGGGGAGGCGCCCGCCGAGGGCCTCGGCGCGCCGAGGCCGGGCGGCCCGGGCCGCCGGGGCTTTCCAGCGCTGGGCCCGGATGCTAGACAGGATCTTCCCGGATCGTTCTAAGCATCTGATCCCGTTGATGTTTGTTGGCTGCCGGCCCGGATGGCGGCCGCGATTCCTCCCCGACGCAGAGGTGACCCGTGGCGGATGACGGCGAGACCCACCCGAGGCCGGCCCGCGGTTTCCCGCCGCCCTGGATCGTGGTCGAGCGGGAGGGCAGCTTCTGCGTGGAGGACGCGAAGGGGCTGGCCGTGGCCTGGACCTATTTCGCGGAGGATGCCGGCGCCCTCGCGGCGACGGGCGCGATGACGCGGGAGGAGGCGCAGCGCATCGCCAAGGCGGTCGCCATGGTGCCCGAGATGCGCACGATCATCCGTTCCCTGCAGGATGGTCTCGCCGAGGCGGATGCCGACGATGCGCGGGCCTGAGGCGGGGCGAGGGGCGGCGCGATGATCCCGGGCATCGATTGGGTCGAGGCCATCGGCTATCTCGGCACGGCGCTCACCATCACGGCCTCGGCGATGACCACCATGATCCCGCTGCGGATCATCGCCCTCGTGGCCAGCGCGGCCGTCATCACCTACGGCATGCTGATCGGGAGCTGGCCGGTCGTCCTCACCGAGGCGATCCAGATTCCCTTCAACGCCTTCCGCCTCTGGCAGATGGTCCGGCTCGTGCGCCAGGCCGAGGCGGCGGCCGAGGGCGACCTCTCCCTCGACTGGCTCCGGCCCTTCGGCACCGCGACCCGGTTCAAGGCGGGGCAGACCGTGTTCCGCAAGGGCGATCCGGCCGGCGAGATGTTCTACGTGGAAAGCGGCGCCTTCCGGATTCCCGAATACGGGATCGAGGTGCGGGCCGGCGGGGTCGTGGGCGAACTCGGCCTGCTCTCGCCGGACAACACCCGGACCGCCTCGCTGACCTGCATCGAGGCCGGACAGGCCCTGCGGATCTCCTATTCGGAGGTCAGGCAGCTCTATTACCAGAACCCGGAATTCGGCTTCTACTTCCTCAAGCTCACCAGCGAGCGCCTGTTCCAGGGCGCGCAGGAGCGGACCCAGCCCCGCGAGGCGGCGGCCCTCGCGGCCGGCTCTGGGGCGCTGTGAGGCGCGGCGCGCGCCGGCCGCTCGGTCGCGGCGTCCCGTCCGGTTCCGCGCGCTGCAGCCGGTGAGGGCGATGGCGCCGGGGTGCGTGCGTTTCGGGTCCGGACGCCGCAGGTCAGCTGCCGGCCATCACCAGCGCCCAGTAGCGCTTGTAGCGCGTGCCGGGCGCGTCGACCCGGGCGATGCCGATGCGCCGCAGCTGCGGGATCAGCATGTTCCGGTTGTGCTCGCTCGAGGCCTTCCAGCGGGCCAGCACCTCGTCGAAGGTGGCCGAGCCGGCGCTGAGGTTCTCGGCGGCGTAGGTGCGCCCGAAGCCCGCCTGGGCCATGCGGGAATCGAAGGTGCCGCCGATCTCGTGGCTGAGGCGCCCGGCCTTGGCGTTCGTGGCGGCCTGGTAGGAGGCGGCCCGGATCAGGCTCGAATCGATCACCACCGGGCCGAGGCCGTGCTGCGCCCGGTAGCGCGAGATCGCGGCGGCGGCCGCCTGCTCGTCCAGGATGACGACGCTGGTCGGTGGGTCGGGGGTGAGGAGGCTCGGCGTGCCGCATCCGGCCAGCGCGAGCAGGACGGAGAGGGCG